>JBBTRI010000019.1:38587-46873 GCA_038065255.1 Patescibacteria group bacterium | reverse complement strand
TCTGCAAGCGCCTACCCGCTGAGAGGTCTGCGGTTCGTACTTTTTTTGGTGTCATGTGGGGAATGTATGTCCCTTGGACAGCATGGTATACTAAATAATGCTTATTTATTCACGTATAACAATCGGATATGAAAAAAACAATTTCTTTGCTTCTTGCAGCATTTCTTGTCTTCCCACCCTCAAGCGCTTGGGCAGCAGGGCCTGAAATTACATCCTTCAATATAACCGGCGAGAGGTTTCTGATCGAGGGCGAGCTTGCAACAATCACGTGGTCATCACGAGACGCCACATCCTGCACCGCCGATGGAAACTGGCTCGGGAATAAAGAAGCATCAGGTTCGTATAGTTTTTATCCTTCAGAAATCGGACTCGGACGATTTCAGCTCGTATGCTCTGACGCGAGCGGCGCGAAGAGCACACCTCGCATCCTTACTCCTTTTATAGGATCATCTGGCACACAGAAACAGCGCGGAGAACTTGCGATTGCTTCCGCAAAAGTGACCTCAACAGATCCGGATAAAGTCACTGTTGTTGCAGAAGCTACACGCACCCCTACTGTCGCCTCAATCGTTTTGCATGAACAGACGGCAAGTCCTGCCGATTTTGCAAGTAAAGTAAGTATGTTTCTTCCATCTACGGCGATTACGGGTTCTACACTGACATTTACGTTTGATGGGCCTGCGCGTCCCGCGACAGGAAAATCATATGCATACACGATTACTGCACAAGGCGCAACCACAGCTGATCTGGCGACCTATAACGGCACCATCACGATTGATACCGAGTTCAAAATCGAGACAACAAGAGTGGGCACCCCAACTATGTCGGATGGCTCGCGACTCGAATATGCACGGGATATCTACGTCACTTTCTCTCGTCCTGCAATCAATGTTAAAACGCGCGTTACATCATATAATGAGGCCGGAACGCAGTTGAATAGCGACTATACGCGATCGCAAGAATATGCGTCACATCTCTATTCTTCCACGCAAAAGACATTTGCAGCAGGAGGATATAATGATCTTCCAAGGGGGAGAAAGTTTCAGTATATCGTTGAGGGGCAAGACCGAGCTACCAGTAAAACAGCAACGTATACTGGACAGTTTTTTACCGCACCAGAGATTATGGCTTCTGATGTTGTTATAAAACCCGGCGACACCTATGCGATTATCACATGGAAAACAAATGTTCCAACCGGCAGTGCAGTGGAGTACAAGCAAGGCAATCAACAATCGCAGTTTTCTTTCAGTACCCAATCTTATCCGCAAACAAGCCACGAGATAGCAGTGGAAAATCTCAAACCGGAGACCAATTATACAGCTACAATCCACGCCTACATTCACAACGATACCGAAACGGATACTACCTTTAAAACACATCCGATCTCCTTCACAACAACAAGTGAATTGATTCTTTGTCCTGCCTATATTGATCCGGTTTGTGGCAAAGATAATAAGACCTATAGCAATGATTGCCTAGCGGCTGGAGCAAAGATGAGTGTAGCCTATAGGGGTGAGTGTGTTTCATATAAAATTGATTCAGTTCGTCTCGATAAACTTGATGCCCTTGGAAAAGCGACTGAAGAAGAACGATCATTTGCGATTCAAGTAAGCCACCCGTTTAGTGAAATTGTTATTTCGCTTTGGGAATCTCCCAATACCTCAATCACTCAGACACCCCATATGTCTGCTACGGTTAAGGGAAATGGGACACTAAGGTCAATCTACGTTAGCCCCGGAGTCTTTAATAAGAAACTCCAGCCAAACAAAATATATAAGTATCTTGTTACTGCCTATAAATACGGAGCAACACAGGATATCAATACAAGCTTTGGAGATACATTTACCACATCAAGCTTTTCCTCGCCCGTTCAAGGAAAGAGGGGAGCAATTACTGTTTCACTCTCAACGCTAAACACGCTCGTTGATCCCGGATCGCCGGTTGTTTTGACTTGGACTTCCACACAGGCGGATTACTGTACTGCAAGCGGCGGATGGTCAGGAAAAAAAGAGCCATCCGGATCTGAAGCGGTCATTCCAAAGGACGATACGACGCTTTACGGCATTCAGTGTTTCAATGCCGATGGGCCAGGACCAGGCACAATGGTTGATGTTATTCTCAAATCCAATGCTGTAGCCCCTGTTGTGTCGTTCCAGGCCGATAAGTATCTCCTCAAAAAAGGAGAATCCGTGCGCCTTTCATGGAATACGAACGCAGCATCATGTCAGTCGTATGCAGATATTTTACAGAACGGAGTGTTCGAAGGGGATCAGAGTAATGTATGGAGTGCTAACGCCTCCGTACGGAAAACCTCCGGTACACAAACGATGTCACCAAGCGTGACGACAAAGTATACTTTAAACTGCTTTATTAAAGAAAAGCAGACTATACGCACGCTCGTTGCAATCGTTGATGGTAAAACCGCCCCTTCTTCGAGTGGACCCATCCATCTTTCTAGTGTCAAAGTGTTTGATCAAGGAGATCCCACGACACAGTACGTTACCTATGATTACGGATATACTCCGGCTGATGGCACACTGTATCAGAAATTGAATGTTTTCAAAAAATCAACAGGAGCCAGTATTATTGAAAAGCAGATTTTTCAGGAAAAGAATAGTTCTCCCTCAACGTCGGTAAGCATTTCAGGATTTGAGCCGAATACACCCTATCGCTATGAACTGACGCTTGTTGATCCTTCTGATGGGCGCACTGCGCAGCGAACCGGAGAGTTCACGACCGGTGTACTCACAAAAAAAGAAGAGCCAAAAGTATGCGCAACAGTTATGACACTTGGGAGAAACACAAAAACAGGCGAGTATAAGCAGTTTCCAAATTCGTGCCTTGATGATGGATGGGAGTATGTCACATCTGACGTAAAAGAGATGGAAAAATATCTCAAGCCGAAAGAAGTGAAAGAGAAATCGGATGCAAGCAGGGAAGAACAAGCGCGCGGGATCGAAGAAAAAGTCCGCTTGCTTTCCGATCGTAAGCTTGATGTGATTCTTTCCGAATTACAACAGCTTCGGGATAAAGTGAAAGAGCAGGAAACAGAGTTGAAATATCTGCGAAAAGTTTCTGCTGAATTAAAAGGATTGAGCGAGGGAATGCGAGAAGCGCTTACGAGCTTTGTTACCTATGGCGTTGATTCTAATACAAAGGGGCTGGGAGCGGGTGAACGAGCGGCAGTCGTGGGGTCGTATCAGGCAGCATACGGCAAACTTCCTGATTCCGACAAAGAACTCGAAGACATGATTCGCATTGCAAATGGGCGATTTCCTTCCGAGCGCAATGAGGCAGCCGAACGCACTTCGCAAACGCAGTTTAAGCGGATTTTTAAGCGTGTTGCAAATATGCATAATGCCAATGATCGGGCTGCGATCATGGTGATGGCCTATGGTTTGCGTCAAGCTGCGGAAAACCGCAATCTCAAAAGTGAAACACGCGGCATCGCGACCTTTGAGGGTATCTATGGCCGCAAACCCGGTAAAACCGATGAATGGAATACTATGCAGGCTATTACTTACTCAGGCGCAAGTCGCAAGAAAGATTCTGACAAAGATCTTTTGGCAGATGAAGACGAAAAAGACTACGCGACTAATCCTAACAACCCAGATTCTGATGGTGATGGCTATATCGATGGACTCGAAATAGAAAATGGCTATAACCCAACGGGTGAAGGACAGCTTATAATTTTGGAATAATATTACAACTCCACTCTTGTTGCGCCCTTAGCAATCAGCGACCGAAACATTTCCTTGTTGATTGCCCCACTGAGATATAAGAGTGTGCCGTATGCAGCAACACCCAAAGAAGCCTGGAGAGCAAAGTAGAGGTTTTGCGCTACAAAAAACACACAGGCCATTCCCGCGCTTGCCAGTAGTATTTTCCATCCATTCGTAAAAGAAAGTGTTACTGCTGTTGTGTGCGTGACAATGCATGCGGAAATGATGAGGATAGTGAATTCAGTAATGACGGTGATCCATGCAGCTGCCCAAAATCCATACATTGGGATAAAAAGAAAATATCCGATCATACCCACAAGTGCGGAAAACAAATACCCCCAGATCATTACGCGCTGCTTGCCGATAATATTGATGAGATTTCCATAGAGCGCGCTGAGAAAAACAGTTGCCGCGGCAATAATAAGAACTCTCAGTATTTCGCCCGATTGCTCGAATGCTTTGCCGGAGAGAAATGCCATACCACTGGGACCTAGAAACAATGCCCCCACAACGAGCGGAGCAGCGCACATGACCAGGAAGTCAAATGATTTTTGGTAGTATCGTGCGAATGCGCTGCGATCTTTCTCTGACCAACTTCGCGCAAAACTCGATAAGGTAAGGCCAATAAAGAGAAAGGGCAGAGCAATCAGCACCTCAATGACCCGATAGGCCGCTCCATAGAGGCCGACTTCGGATTGGTCGCGGTAAAGTGAAAGAATAATGATATCGGCTTTCAGATAAATAACATTCAACATAATAGAAAGCGCGATGGGCCAACTGCGTTTGAATATTTCCTTCCAAACATCCCAATCAAAACGAAATGAGAGATGTACGTATGAGCGCGATGCGATGGCGAGCATTGCAACCTGAAGAATGTTGTTGAGAATAAGACTCCAAAGAACGCCCGAGAGCCCCCAGTTATACCGCATTGTGAGAAACAGAATTGCGATCATGAGCAGCTTCGAGGCAATATCGGCGCTACTCGGGATTTCCATGCGAATATGCGTCTGGAACAGCGCTGTGAAAAATTGGATGAACGAACTACACCAATAGGAAAATGCCGTTAGCGCAATTCCCCACTTAATCACCGCGGGATAGGGGAAGGCAAGAGAGACGAGCGGGGCAAGAGCAATGAGGAGTGTCGTTGTGACAAAACGGTAGGCAAAGAGATTGGAAAAGTTTTTTTGCGGATCTTGGTTATTTTCAGATAATAATTGGATAGTGACAACATAGAGCCCCAAGTCGGCCATGAATCCAAAAAAAAGCAAAAATGACGTAATGGTTGTAAAAGCGCCGAATTCTTCCTTGCCCAAGTACCGGGTCATCATGGAGAAAGCGATGACGCCGAATACAATGCCGAGTGATCGAGCAACAACTTGGAGGAATGTGTTTGCTGCAATGCGTCTGGAAAGTGACATGAAAATGGGGTATACTGCCCGCATGATACTACGCTATCTCTTGGGGAATAAGAGTAAGAGTGTGTTGTGCTGTGCTTTGGCGGCGAGCGGGCTTTTTTCTTTGGCAACTATAGCAAATGCGGCGCAACCGAGCAATGCAGCGCAGCCTTCACTGCAGGGCATAGCGATTGTTGCAAGCGCCTATCAGACAACCCTTTTGCCGGGTGAACGTATGAAATACCGTATTGGTTTTAAAAATACATCAAAGACCACATGGATACCCGGCGCAAAAACATTCTTTATCCGATCTTTTGCAAAAAGGGAAAGTTGGTTTTCTGCGCCCTCGTGGACAACGCGTACCATACCAGCGCGTCTCACAGAGCGTATAGCGCCCGGAAGGATCGGATATGTGGAATTTATTATTGAAGCCCCGGACAAATACGGACGGTATACGGAATCATTTTATTTGACTCGAGATGGTACGCATGCGCTCACATCACCTATTGCATTGGCAGTTGATGTGCAGAAACAAAAAAAAGTGCCGCCAAAATCTGTTGCTTCAGCAACCACAACAATACATGCGCCGGTATCCGCAACTCGCCTGATTCAAAGTACGCAAGCGCTTACGCTCGTCCGTAATCAAAAAACAGTTTTTCGAGTCGGGTTTAAAAATACCGGAGGAAAGCCATGGAATGCCGAGAGTAAACTTGCTTTGCGCGCCCGCGCTGCTCGCGAAAGTTATTTTGCAGATGCAAGCTGGGAGTCAGGCACTACCGTTACGGCACTGAAAGATACCGTGCAACCGGGAGAACTCATTATCGTTTCATTTGTTGTCCATGCACCTATTGTTGCCGGTTCGTTTTCCGAGCGTTTTATGCTGTATCAAAACAACACGCCTCTCAGCGTAACGCAATTTGATGTTCCTTTAACTGTTGTAAATCCCCCCACTGCTACACTCACTCGTTCGTCTGACAGTATAAACAGTGAGATTTCAAAACAGCTTGATCTTCTTAATTCCGAAACTGGAAATGCAGTCGGCAGCGAGAGCGCCACATCCACACAGAGTATATTGGTGCGTCCCGGCATTATCGATAGTAAGCAGGAGTCCGAACCCCTTATTCGAGCGGGATTGTTTTCAAGCGCCGAACCCATTGTTATCACAGCAAATAAGGCATTTAGTATTTCGGATAGTACAGGTACGGTTGTGCGAAATGAAACCGCCCAATCGGATGTTACTATTTCGTTTGATAGCGCATCAGCACTTTTTATCATTGCAGATGCGTCGGCAACGAGCACTGCAGCGAGCTTTGTACGATTTTCGAGTGCCGAAGCAACTGCCACGGGACAACCCGACCGGGATATTATTTTTGAAATAAAATCATACGAACATCGCCCGTCATGGAACCGTTCGTTGAATGACAACCTCTTTCGTGGTGTGCTTGAGGTGCGGCATGCGCCTCTTACGCACCGTGTGTGGGTGATTAACGAATTATTCCTTGAGCAGTATCTGAAAGGCATAGCCGAAAGCTCTAACAATGCTCCCTATGAATACCATAAGGCATTGATTGTTGCGGCCCGCACCTATGCAAAGTATCATATTAATAGGGGAACGAAGTATGCGTCTGAAGGATTCACTGTTCGTACGACGGATGCCGATCAGGTGTATCGTGGATATGGGGCAGAGCTGCGTCTTCCCCAGGTATCCCGCGCAGTTGAGGAAACTAAGGGTGTGATAGTGATGTATGGCGGGCGTCTTGCCATTACTCCGTATTTTTCCCAAAGCGATGGGCGCACGCGCAATTGGGAAGAAGTATGGGCGGGCGGCCCCTACCCGTGGCTTGTCGGCAAAGATGACCCGACAAATAAAGGGTTGCCGCTTTTGGGGCATGGCGTGGGCATGTCGGCGCGCGGCGCTGTTGCGATGGCGCTATCCGGAAAAGTTTTTGAAGAAATACTCACGTATTACTACACCGGCGTTGAACTTCATCGCCGCTACTAACACCTTTCCTACTATACTATGACGATCAATGATATTTTTTCAGAAAGCATCAAGCTGGGCGCATCCGACATACATCTTGCGGCATACCGCCGCCCCATTGTTCGTGTTGACGGCATGCTTATTGAAATTGGGAGTATGCCTATTCTTTCTCCAAAAGAAATCGAAACACTCATAGAGGCAATGCTCAATGAAGGGCAGCATGGGCGCCTCATGCAATGCAAAGATTTCGACTTGCTGTATGAGTTTGATACGTCTCATCGATTTCGGGTGACATTTTTCTGCGAGAGGGGGAGCGCGTCGCTTGCGGCACGGATTATTCAACCGACAATCCCGACACTGCAAGAAATAGGTATGCCCATGGAGGGATTTGGCACTGTCGGCTTGCGAGAGGGGTTGGTGCTGGTGACGGGTCCAACGGGGTCGGGAAAATCAACAACGCTTGCATCTCTATTGCAGCAGATAAACCTATCGCGGACGGAGAATATTGTAACACTTGAGGATCCAATTGAATATATCTTTCCACTCGGCCATTCGCTTATCCGCCAGAGACAGCTTGGAGTGGATATGCCGTCATTTCGTGATGGATTGCGTTATGTACTTCGCCAGGATCCGGACATCATCATGGTTGGCGAAATGCGCGATCCCGAAACGATCGCGGCAACAATTACACTCGCAGAGACGGGGCATTTGGTTTTCTCTACACTACATACATTGAATGCCGCGCAGACCATTCATCGGATTATCGATATGTTTGGTGGAGATCAGCAGAACCAGATCCGCCTCCAGCTTGCCCTCACGCTGAAATGCATTATTTCCCAAAGGCTGCTGCCCAGAATTGGGGGTGGGCGCATTCCGGCGCGCGAAGTGCTCATGAACACACCAGCAGTTGCAAATCTAATCCGCGAAAATAAAATTGAACACATTGCATCTGTTGTGCAGACCGGTACGAGCGCAGGAATGGTAACTATGGACACCTCCCTGGCATTATTGTATCGTCACGGGCATATACGAAAAGAAGATGCGCAGATGTTCATGCAGCAGGCATCGCTTCTCGATCGGCCGTAGCAGCTTCCCGTTTCTTTAGCTTTTTTGCGCCCGTCGTTCAACGGATAGGATGTCAGGCTTCGAACCTGAAGATGGGAGTTCGATTCTCTCCGGGCGCATATGA
>JBBTRI010000019.1:4967-38487 GCA_038065255.1 Patescibacteria group bacterium | reverse complement strand
GAAATGAAAAATGTTGTGTATCTCGAATAACTATGATACAATTTCTATTATGAATATTTATGAATTTTTCTTATTATGTTGAAACGGGAAAAAATTTTGACAAAGACAATTTCATTACCCGTAACAGTTGCTCGGCGCGTGGAACGGGTTGCACGCAGGAATAGCACAACCATTAGCGATCTTTTTCGGGAATCATTCCGCCTTTATGAGCGCGAACAAGCAAATGAGCACCAGGCCGGGAAAAGAACTGTCGAATGGAAAAAACTGCGAGATGCATTGGGGCGCATGGCAAAAAAGGGGAAAAGGATAAAATTATCCACGTTTATTATTAACGACAGACAGGCACGTTAGCTATGCATCGGGGATATGTTGCCGACGCATCGGTTGTGGTGCAGTTACTCAACGCATTTGGTGAGACAGCAGTCGAGCAATCACGCGAGTTGTTGCGTGGCGCCGTCATGAGAGAGTATCCAATTATTGTGCCCGACCTCTTGTGGTATGAAGTAACTAATGCGTTGGTTAGAGGAAAGGGGTTGAAGAGTACGAATCTCCAAGACGCCCTTGATCTTTTATTTTCATTTCCTCTTACGTTTGTATGGGCAACAAAAGAAAGAGTCGCATCCGCATCTCTTATCGCATCCGTATATTCGTTATCAGTCTACGACGCTCTTTATGCCGCTCTTGCTTTGGAATATAACATCCCTCTTCTTACGGCAAATATGAAACACCAGGGGAAAGTAAGCGGTCTCCATGCTGTTGATATACAGAATTGGTATGGCATCCTGCGGAAATGATAGCTCCCTATGAAGATACGAATTGAAATAAATACAGGATTCAAACAAGCGCTATCAGCCATCGAGAGCGGGCAGAGCGTATTTATAACCGGCCGCGCCGGCACTGGGAAATCAACCTTGCTTGAATATTTTCGAGGCATCACGAAAAAAAAGATTGCAGTCCTTGCGCCGACAGGGGTTGCTGCGTTGAATGTGCGCGGTGTTACGATCCACTCGTTTTTTGGGTTCAAGCCCGATATCACCGTCGAAAAGGCGAAGAAAAAAGCAAAACGAATAGCAAAAGAAGGAGGAGAAAACAAAACACTTTATCAGACGGTCGAATGCTTCGTCATCGATGAGGTATCGATGGTGCGTGCAGATCTCTTGGATTGCGTTGATGTGTTTTTGCGCATTGTTCGCGCCAAGTCGTCTGCGCCGTTCGGCGGAGCGCAGATGGTTTTTATCGGCGATCTCTATCAGCTCCCGCCGGTTGTCGGCTCGAACGAACGAGCAATCTTTCGAGAACGCTACAAAAGCCCTTATTTTTTTTCGGCGCATGCATGCGAAAATTTTCCCATGGAGTATGTCGAGCTGGAGAAAATCTATCGGCAAAGCGATGATGCGTTTATCGGACTTCTCAACAGTATCAGGAATCGCACGGTTTGCGATGAGGATCTTTCCTTCTTGGCGTCTCGCGTGAACCCGTCGTTTGAACCGCCGCGCAATCAGCTATGGATCGCGCTGACGCCGACAAACGACGCGGCGACGAAGATCAATGCCGTGCGCCTCCGTGAACTTTCAGGCAAAACTCAAACATATCACGCGCATACGAGCGGATCATTTGAACAGCAACAGGCGCCAACCGAACGAGATTTATCGCTGAAAGTCGGTGCACAGGTTATGCTCGTGAATAACGACAGCGCCGGCCGATGGGTCAATGGAACAATTGCGCGTGTCACTGCGCTTGAACCATCATTCAAAGGCGATGCCGATGCAATTCGCGTGAAACTGCCCGATGGATCAGTTGAAGATATTCTTCCGTATACTTGGGATTTGTTTTCGTATGAATACAATTCGAATACGCAGAGCCTTGATACGCGCACGATCGGTTCGTTTACGCAATATCCGCTCCGTCTCGCATGGGCGGTCACAATCCACAAAAGCCAGGGGAAAACATTCGATCGAGTGATCATCGACATGGACAGGGGAGCGTTCGCTCACGGGCAGACCTATGTTGCGCTTTCTCGCTGCCGCACGCTTGCGGGCATCGTTCTTAAAAAGCCTATTGAAAAGAAGCACATCATTCTCGACTGGCGAGTCATGGATTTCGTCACGCACTACCAGTACAAAAAATCGGAGGAAGCGCTCTCGCTCGATAAGAAGATCAAGATGATAGAGGGCGCTATCGCGATGCGCCGACCGCTTTCGATCACCTATCTTAAAAAACAGGACGTGAAATCGCGACGCACCGTGACACCGCGCATGGTCGGCGAAATGGAGTACGAAGACACGTCATTTCTCGGTATGGAGGCGTACTGCCATTCCCGCCGCGATACGCGCGTGTTCCGCGTCGACCGGATACTTGAGATCGCTTTCGCGCAAGAAGTCTGGACAAAATGAACTAAAAATGAAAAGATACTGGTCATGGGTAACTGGATCGCCAGTAAAGAACTTCATTAAGAGCTTCATTAAACCCGAAGGATCAGGTTGTCGAAAAAATATTCTTTACAATAGTACGGTAAAATTACGAGTCAAAGGAGATGGAAGCCTCTATCTTCTAAAATAAAAAGGGTAATTGTGAAGATTGGATAGTTAGGTTACCCTATGTCATATAATGGGCCGCTAGCTCAACTGGCAGAGCAGATCCCTCTTAAGGATAAGGTTCCGGGTTCGACCCCCGGGCGGCCCAAAAAAAGTTTAAAATTTTTTAAAAAATTCTTGACAGGGTTTTTGGAGATAGTAAGCTGAAACCATATTCATTTTTATTTTCATTTTTATGGAGCAGAGTAATAATGCAAAAAATACGATCATGCTCGTAGTTGTCGCACTTGCGAGCTTGATTGTCGGTTATATGATCGGCACGCAGGGAGCGCCGAAGGACGAGGCGGGTCAGCCGACGCAGAGCTGGCTGCCGCTTCGAAAAGAAACAGGGACCATTAAATTGGGTTTTGTCGGTCCGCTTACAGGCGATGCGGCGACGCTTGGAGAAAATATGCGTGTGGCGGCACAGATTGCCGTAGACGAGATCAATGCTAAGGGCGGCATTAAGGGGCGAAAGATTGAAGCAATCTACGAAGACGGAAAATGCAATGCGAAAGACGCAACCAGCGCCGGCACCAAGCTTTTGAGCGTTGATAAAGTCGTTGCGATAGTAGGCGGCACCTGTTCCGGCGAAACTCTTGCCATTGCGCCCCTGGCAGAAAAAGCGCACGTTCCGCTTGTTTCTTCTTCATCCACCAGTCCGAAAATCACCGAAGCGGGGGATTATGTTTTCCGCTTTGTCGCATCCGACTCGTTTCAGGGCGTCTATGCCGCTGATTATCTTGTGAAAACAAAGGGCACTAAAAAAATCGCAATCCTTTCTTGTCTCAATGACTGGTGTGTGGGTTTGCATGAGGTGTTCAAAAAACAGGCGGAAAGTAATGGCGCTACAATCGTGGCTGACGAAAGCTTCAAAACAGATGCCCGAGACTTGCGCACCCAGCTTACAAAGATACGAGCGGCACAACCGGAAGCCATCTATTTTCCAAGCATGACCGAAGGGGCATTGGTTGCGTTTAAACAAATGAAAGAACTGGGAATGAAAACATTAGTACTCGGCGGGGATGGTTGGGATGATCCGAAGATTCCCAATGAAGGTGGTGCAAGCGTAGAAGGCGCGCAGTATACGATTGCAGCAAACAGAAATTTGCCTGCAAGCTTTCTTGATGAGATGAAAAAACGCAATGCTGATAAAGACTTGAATACCTACAGTCCGCGCGTCTATGATATCTTCAACGTACTTGCAGGCATCATGGGCAGCGTCGGCACAAATGGCGAAAAGATAAAGAACGAGCTTTACAAGGTAAAAGGATACCAGGGTATTGCAGATGAATATACGCTCGATAAAAATGGCGATGTTGAGAAAGCGAATTATATTGTCAAAGAATTTAAGGGAGGAAAGGCAGTTGAAATGAAGCAATAATCTAATCCACAATGCTTGTCGTGTTTTTTTGGCAAGATCACCTCTTAAGGGGTGATCTTGCATTTTATACGATAGGCAGTACACTAGATGATATTGTTTATTACACATAATAAGAAGTGCGTATGGAAAAGCAAAAAGGTTTATGGATTGGAGTGGCGGTTGTTGCGGTGCTTTTGATCGCGTTTGCTCTTAGTAGGCAGGGCGGGCAACAGCAAGAAAAACAAGTTGGCACAGAGCCAACGCAGCCATCTCAACAAGAACAGCCAAAGAGCGGCAACCCGATTATTATCGGTTCTATTTTGCCGCTTACAGGAGATGGAGCTGCTTATGGTGAACCTGATCGTGAGATTATGCAGATGGCTGCGGATGAAATAAATGCATCCGGCGGTGTGAATGGCAGTAAGCTTGAAATTATTTTTGAAGACTCAAAGTGCAGTGGAAAAGATGCGGCAAATGCAATCCAAAAACTTATTAGTATCGATAAAGTACAGGCGGTTGTTGGAGCGGCATGCAGCAGTGAGGCATTGGCAGCATTTCCAATTGCAGAGAAAAATAAAATTGCATTTCTTTCCAACGCGGCAAGTAGTCCCGACTTAACGAATGCAAGCCCTTATTTCTTTCGTGATTATCCAAGTGATGCGAGTCAGGGGAAAATACTTGCACAGGTTGCCCTTGAAAAGGGATGGAAAAATATGGCGTTCATGCAGGAAAAGAAAGATTACCCGCTTGGTATTTATAAAGCATTCGGCGTAGAGTTTGAAAAGGGAGGAGGTTCAATCATAAAAGAGGAATTCGCATCTGATGCAGTCGATTTCCGGACCCAATTGAAGAAATTGCAAGTCGCAAAGCCTGATGCTCTGTTTATCTCTGCACAAACTCCGGCATCAGGGGAGCGCGTATTAAAGCAATTAAAAGAACTTGGATGGACGGTGCAGCTCTTCATCTCTGATGCCATGAGCGGAGATACGGAACTCATGAAGAGGCATGCCGCGCAGCTCGAGGGTACGCTTGCAGCAGAATTTGGCGTTGATGAACAGAATCCAAAATTCCAACACCTTCTTGATGCATATAAAACACAGTACAAAAAAGATGCTCCTTTCCAGAGCTATGCTCAAACAGAGTATGATTCCGTTTATCTCATTGTTGACGGGCTCAAAGCTGTCGGAAACAATGGTGAAAAACTTGCCGCATGGTCGCGCACTGTTAAAGATTGGGATGGCGCCTCGGGGAAAGTTACTATTGAAGCGACAGGGGACCGGGCAGGAGGACATGTCGCAAAAATTGTGAAAAATGGGAAAGTCGAATTGCTTAAATAAAAAGCGTAGGCAGTTCTAGCGCATGAGTGACCGTTCCTTGCGGGGCGGCCCTGTTTGTTTTAGCGGTAGGCGTCTTTTCGGTGATCAAGATCAAAGAAGATGGCTCTATCAGGATGTTGGAAGTAAAAGAATCCTCGGTACCGCCGAGTGATACGATAGCTGAAGACCCCATGTTCTCCATGCAGTTTTTTTATGTGGAGCCGCGGATCAAGCCAGTTGCGGATAAAACGGCCTTCTTGCGTTGCATTGAATTCTTTGATTTCACTTGGAAGTTTTCTAAACGCTCGTTCAAAGTCATCCGTATGGATTATTTCCATACTATAGGCGGATATTTTTTCATCGCCTTACTAAGCGATTTTTTTATACGTGCTTTATGAGTATAATCAGTAAAACGTTCTGAATTAAAGAATAACGGAACAATATCAAATTCTTTTTGGAATGTCTGTTCAATCGCTTTTAATCGCTCATATTCATTGAGTGGTATTGAAACTGTTTTTGTGAGCTGTAGAGTTTTCGACAGAGCCATACACTGTTGTTATTTATGTAAGAGATTTATAACTAGTGTATCAATAGTCAAGCGAATGTCAATTGATTATCCTTGTGGGGGCGGCTCGTTTTGTGATAGGATGCATCGTATGTCTATCTTCATACAACTGTTGATGAACAGCGTTATTGCCGCGTCAATCTATGCGCTTGTTGCTCTGGGGTTCAACCTTATCTATGGTACTGCCCGGTTTTTTAATCTTGCTCACGGGAGTATGGTGCTTGTTGGAGCGTATGCCGTTTTTTTCTTCAGTAAGCAGCTTGGAGCGCCCTATCCACTGGGGATATTTTTAGGAATTCTGATCGCAGGGCTTATCGGCGTGGCGCTTGATCGGGGCATCTATGCGCATTTGCGTGCCCGGAAAGCATCAAATCTTGTGCTGCTTGTTGCTTCACTGGGAGCGCTTACTGCAATTCAGGCAGTTCTCGCAATGGTGTTTACCAGCCAATTCCAAACACTCACCCCCATAGACTGGAACTACCGCATCTTTTCCGTTGCCGGCGGATCTATTACCGAAGTGCAACTAACCGCTCTCATAAGTGCATTTGTTGTCTATGCTGCTCTGTGGGTATTGCTGTACCGAACAGCATTTGGGAAAGCAGTGCGCGCTATCAGCGATGACCGCGAGGTTGCGCAGATTATCGGCATCGATACCGAAAAAATCATTGCATGGGTATTTTTTCTCGGTTCGAGTATTGCAGGTCTCGCCGGTGTTCTTTCGGGGCTCGATACCGGCATTCAGCCGTCCATGGGTATGTTCTTGCTGCTTGGCGGCGCCATTGCATGCATCATCGGAGGAATCGGGAATATCACCGGCGGCTTGGTCGGTGCGCTTATTTTGGGATTGGCGGAAAATTTCGGGATTTGGAAACTTTCCGGAGAATGGAAGGGTGCAATATCCTTTGCGCTGCTGATACTATTTCTTCTCTGGCGCCCGCAGGGAATCATGAATGTAAAAAAATAGTATGGAATACCTCATTCATCTCGCAATTCTTGTCGGCATCTATGCCATTCTCGCAATGACGCTGAATCTCGTGGTCGGATATACCGGGCTGCTGTCCGTGACACATGCGGCGTTTTCTGGTATTGGCGCATACGCCGTGGCGCTCCTGATGACATTGGCACACTGGAATTTTTTTCCTGCACTTCTGGTTGGTATTGGAATAGCTCTCGTAGCAAGTTTTTTCATTGGATATGTATTAAGCGGTCTTGGGGGAGATTACTATGTGCTTGGAACGGTCGGTTTTAATTTTATTATTTATAGCATTTTTTTGAACTGGCAGGATCTTACGCGCGGACCTTTGGGCATTCCCGGCATACCGAGGCCGGAATTTTTCGGTTTTTCATTTTCTTCGAATCTTGCATTTTTATTCTTTGTGGTGCTGTGGTGTGCGCTTGTATGGTATGTATGTCGCTGGATCACTCATTCATCCTTTGGAAGAGCGCTAAAAGGCATTCGCGAAGATGAAGTGGCTCTCCAAGTTTTTGGCTATAAAACAATTAATTACAAACTCGTTGTTTTCATGATCTCTGCAGGATTGGCGAGTATTGCCGGCGCACTCTTTGCCGTCTATATTTCATTTATCGACCCCTCAACATTTACTATTGATGAATCAATTTTCATATTGGCAATCATTATTCTTGGCGGTTTGGCGAACCTGCGCGGGTCGGTGCTCGGTGCGCTTTTTTTGGTGCTCTTGCCAGAATTCTTGCGCTTTGTTGGATTTCCAACAGATATCGCAGCACAGATGCGTCTCTTTACCTATGGTGCATTGCTGGTTGTGTTGATGATGTATCGGCCGCAGGGGCTTGTCGGCGAGTATAAATTGCAGTAATACTACACTGATTACTATGATTATGAATCACAACTTCTTCAGGCATCTGTCCGTCAGGCACGAATATTTTTCTGCTGGAAGAGGTCTTCGGCTCATGCCGTCGCATTCCGCAGATCCTTCCAGACAGATACCTTCGAATGCGCTTCATAATCCTATGCATGCTAATGGATGATACGTTTATGTTCGCACTCCAAACACATAATCTCAAAAAATATTTCGGCGGTGTCCACGCAGTGGATGGATTGACGCTGTCGATCCGTAAAGGGACAATCACAAGTATCGTGGGCCCCAATGGGTCGGGAAAAAGTTCATGTGTCAATGTGCTGTCCGGCGTGTATTCCATTGACGCTGGCACGGTCACCATTGATAGTGTGGCATTCCACAAACTCAACACCTATGATGTTTCGACCTATGGCATTACCCGCACATTTCAAGAGGTGCGGCTTTTTGAGCAGATGACCGTATTGGATAATATGTTAGTGGTCACAACTGAGCGGAATGTGTTTGGCGCGTTGGCCGAAAAACATTCGGATTACCACTATCGCAAAAGCATCGATGTGCTCAAGCGAGTCGGGCTTGAAGAAAGGAAAAATGCGCTTGCTTTAAATCTATCTTATGGACAGCGAAAGCTTCTCGAAATTGCCCGCGTACTTGCAATGGACAAATCACTTATCTTGTTTGACGAGCCGTTTGCAGGGCTCTTTCCGCAAATGGTAAAAATCGTTGTATCGATTGTGAAAGAACTGCGCGAACAGGGAAAGACTATTGTGTTGATTGAACACAACATGGATCTTATCCGCGAGCTGTCTGATGAAGTGATTGTTATCGATGAAGGAAGGGTTTTGGCATCCGGTGAACCCGGCGCCGTACTTAAACGTCGGGATGTTATTGAAGCATATTTAGGAGAATAACGTATGGTAAGTAAAGAAACTCTCTTACAGCTCAAAGATGCAACGGTGCAGTATGGAGGCGTTAGGGCGCTTGACGGCGTTTCTGTTTCCCTTGATGAGGGAGAGGTGGTGGCGCTGATGGGTCCCAATGGAGCAGGGAAGTCGACAGTGTTAAAAGCAATCTTTGGTATTGCGCCCTTGAGCCATGGAGATGTGTATTGGCATGAAAAAAAAATCTATCCCGTTCCCCATGAAGTGGTGCAGCTTGGGATATCCTTTGTGCCCCAGGGGCGAAGAGTTTTTTCGAGCCTCACCGTGGAAGAAAATATAGAGATCGGGGCATACGGTATTTCACAAGTCAAAGAAATGCGGAGGCGGCGCGATGAAGTGATGGAGTTGTTCCCTGCATTGCGTGCAAAAAAGAATGCTCAGGCGGGAACGCTTTCCGGAGGACAGCAGCAAATGCTTGCGCTCGCACGCGGTCTTATGCGAGACCCAAAAGTGTTATTGCTCGATGAGCCTTCGCTTGGACTTGCTCCGAAGGTAGTGAAAGAAATTTTCCATAAGATCAAGGAAATCAATGAGCGACATGGGACGGCAATTTTTATTGTTGAGCATAATTTGAAATCCCTTTTTGAGATTGTCCAGCGTGCATATATTCTTGATAAGGGGCGCGTTGTTTATGATGGTGATATTCCTACGTTGCAAAAAACCGATCTTTTGGAAAAAGTATTTTTAGGCGCTGCATAATATGAAGCATCTCATATCTCGCGCAGTAGAATCATCGGCAGTCGCCCTATCTGAAGGAACCTATGCACGTTTTTTGAAAGAAACACTCCCGATATATGAGCGTGAAGGACTTGCAGGAGTTTCAGGAGAGCTTCTGAAGCGCATCGGCATTCAAGTTGATGTTGTTCAGCAAGACAATCCAGAGTTTTTACTGATGCGCAATCGCTTGAATACCAGGCCGGGATTGATTATTTCAAATCACCCAGGATATATCGATGTGCCTGTAGTGCTTCAAGCGATCAAGCGGCACGATATCAAAGTCATGGTAACCGAAAAACGCTATCCGCAGTTCACGGCACTCTATGGAGATCATTTTGTGCCAGCCCCCTCAAGCGGAACGCAGGCGAAAAACGTCCTTGGCGAAGCGCGCAGACATATTGTGCAGGGAGGAGTATTCCTGTTGTTTCCCAGTGGTGAGGTAGAAGCACGGGGAGGGAGCAAGCTTTTTCAAAGCGGATTCCGTGCGCTTCTCGAACAGCTCTTACCTGAGACAATGGTCTACGCCTTTCATGTGAACAAAGAAGATATTCAGGGTATGATACAGCGCGAAAAGCGAAATTCCATGGCACGCATAACGCGTGTGCGTATAGGAATCCATCCCGCACCGCAGTTTTGCATTCGTCTCAATGAGACGTATACTACCTGTGAGCAGTGGCAAAAAGCAGCGCAGGATGCGAGGGGATCATCTTCGAAAAATCAAGCCCTCACCGAATACTACGATAAGCTATTTGAATAGAGTCAAAGTTGATAGGGTCTAGGCACTGGATTTGATCCAGTGCTTTTTTCATTATATCAATAAGGAAGTTTACACTTTTATATACTATTTTCATTATAACCATAATACATTTATAAAATACGCACTATAGACACTTGACAAACTATTCAAAGTGTGGTATACTTATGGCATCGAGTATGTACCCTTCAAAAAGGTTATATCTATAACAAAAATTCTCCAGGAGCGAAAAGAGTGTAGAGGAGAGAGTCCACTTTCCATCCATTGTGCCCTTCGGGGCCAACCAGAAGGTAAGAGGATATATAAGCGCTTTGAAGATAATGTGGCATTCATTCCCATCGCGGACCACCCGCCGCAGCTACTTCATATAATGCTTGCCTCTACAGCCTTTTCGCTCTTTTTAGTGTAGTTGGTGGCTATCGTTGTGGGTCGCAATCCTATTGGATTGAAGCCCACAACGCTGTTCATCAGAAATGATGCAGTTGTAACGCACCAGTGTAAGCGGAGAAATTTAGCAATGATTTTGTGCGGATGCGGCATCACTCTTTGTAATCCCGCCACGGTAGAGTCTCATCGGGAAGACTGCGGGCAGCCGCAGGTCAATCTCGGAGAGTTCCAGAAAAACCTCGACACCGGCTTGGACTACGCGTATGCTATTGGCTACGCACAGGTTCGACCGACGAGGCGGATGGAGGCCATCCAAGCGTACAATCGATAATCGTCTACCGACCTAGCCCTAGACCTCCCCCTCAACCCCGGTACTTTGAAAATTTCATAGCAGAGAAAGTAGGAATCTTGTTTGGTTGCAAAGCCAAATCCAAGCCGAACTCTCTGCAAGCCCCCCCAACAAATGGAAGCACACCACCCTGGTCCGACCCCCTCGTCGGATACCAACCCCTGCTTCCTTTTTTTATTCCAATAAAACTTTCCTTGCGTAGCGCATGCGTATTTTGATATACTGCACGTAGTATATAAAACTCTATGAATACACTAGAAAAATCCTTCAATGCGCTTGAGCGCGATTCGCAGAAGAGATACGAAAAAATAGGTAAAAAAAGAGGTGAAAGCGCATCGGAAACCTATGCCAAGCGTATTGCCGATGAGATGTTTGTAAACCTACTTACTCATGGCGAAGCATCTCTTACGGAAGCGCTTGCTAGAAGGGGATCAAATCGCATTGATAAAAAGGATCAAAAAGAAACACTTCGCTGGGACGGCATTGCGCATGAGGCCCTTGAACGAGGCGACTATGATCTACTTGATACAATGACCGATAAAATACGCACATTCGAAGGGGGGAGGCATGCACGCAGTCTGGCGCTCGAACATATTTCAAAATGGGTGCGCGAACAGAATATTCAGAAACTTTCTGAAATGCTATCGGCTGATTCGCGGTTCGTTGAAGATAAGGTGTTTCCGTCCGGTATGCGCAGATTGTTTGACGTTCAGCAATTGGAGGCAATGGAGCAAAAAGGAATGACATATCTTGATATTCTTGAGAAAGAAATGAAACGCCTTAAAAATCCCATCCTTCAACGGCATTTTTCTCCCGATACGCGCGATGAAGAAACCCACAAGGAAAAAGAAACCGTTCTTTTGGCATGCAAAACTGCGATTCTTGCGCTTTTCCAAAAGCCAAAAACTTCAAGTGGATACATTGCCCTCTTTCCCCATGTCGGTACGCAACTTGAAGAAATTGTCCGGAGAGCGGCATATCTAGGTGTTGCGACGCTTCCGGAAATAAAGAATGTGTGCAAGGAGCCAGACATTCAGCGCTCTCTCATTGGGTTGTTGGCAAAAAGCATTTCAGAAGCCCCTCTGGGGGATTATACCAAAGCTTTTATTCAGGGATTTTCGGAGTATGTTCTGTATGCGCAAAAAGCACGATTTTCAGCTATTGTATCCCAGTTGCTTGATAGCGGACTTTATTCTCAAGAAGATATTGCGGCACTGCAAGATCAAGTACTTGAAAAAGTACGGAAAAACAGTCAACGGACTCATGTTGTAGAAACATTACAAAAAGCGTTAAAGGAGGAATCAGTGCTGTGACGATCAAAAAAACCGCCCCTTACAGGGCGGCTTTTTTGTGTTGAAAACAACTATATTATTTTTTTCAATGCTTCCTTGAGCGCTTTGCCTGCTTTGAAGCGGGGGACAATCGATGGCGGAATCTCAACGCGTTGGGTGACATTCTTTGGATTGATGCCCAAGCGCCCCTTTCGTTCTTTCGCTAAGAATGTGCCAAAACCGGTGAGTGTCAGTTCATCGCCGCGCTTGAGGGTATCAGTGATGTAGACGAGTACTGCTTCAATCATGTCTTCGGCCTGCTTTTTAGTGACCTCGAGTTTAGCGGCAAGATGCTCGATGAGGTCTGCTTTTTTGAACTTGGTTCCTTTTGTTGTCATACGTTCTCCTTGGGGACGTTTTTCCACACCCCTAATTATGAATCAAACATTGACTATTCGTTGAATGCGCGTGATCGATCGTGCCTGCGCCGTAGCCGTATCCAGGTCGATCAGTACTGAGTTGAATACCACTGTGCCGTGGTCGGATATCTCAAAATGCTGATGGATTTGGGTCAAAAAGCTCTGGAGAGGGCCTGAATCGAACCCAATCACCGAATGTTGGAGCCCAACCATGCCGATATCGGAAATATAAGCTGTTTTGCCTGGCATAACTCGTTCGTCTGCTGTAGGGACGTGAGTGTGTGTTCCCACAACTGCCGAAACCCTCCCATCGGCGTAGAGGCCAAAAGCGTTCTTTTCCGAAGTGGTTTCAGCGTGGAAGTCCACAATAATCCCAGCATGCCGAGTGCCGCTGTTAGCTTGTAGGATTGCATCAAGCGCACGAAAAGGACAGTCGAGGTTTTCCTTCATGAATACCCGACCCATTAAGTTTACCACGAGAATGGATTTTGTTGCAATAGTAAAGGTTTTTGCCCCTACGCCCGGGGTGCCGACAGGATAATTTGCAGGCCGCACGACAATGGAGTTGCGGTTCGAAAGCAACTCACGTCCATCTGGTTTCGCCCATGCATGATTGCCGCTTGTGCCGGCATCTACTCCTGCATTCGTAAGTTCTTGGAGGGTTTGAGAAGTAAATCCAAAACCATGTGCAAGATTTTCGACATTTGCGATGACAAAGTCAATATCAAATTCTTTGCGGATCTGCGGCAGAAGTTCTGCGACTGCTTTGCGCCCCGGTTTTCCAACAATATCTCCAATGATAAGAATATGCATACTGTTTATTTTGCGTACTCTATAATTCTTTTTTCCCGGATGAGTGTAATGCGTAATTCACCGGGATACTGGAGTTGTTCTTCGATGCGCCTTGCAATTTCTTTTGCAAGCTTGTATGCATTGACATCATCAATTTCATCCGGCTTCACGAAGACGCGAATTTCACGCCCGGCTTGGATGGCATAGGCTTTATCAACACCCGAAAAACTTGTCGCAAGCCCCTCAAGTTCGGTAATGCGTTGCACGTAGCGTTCTACGCTGTCGCGGCGTGCACCCGGCCTGCTTGCCGAAAGCGCATCGGCAACTTTCACGATAACACCTTCAAGGGTATGCGGATTGTCTTCATGGTGGGCAATACACATGTAGGCAATTTCTTCCGGAAAACCGAATTTTTTGAGAATGTCATAGCCGATTTGCGGATGGCTTCCCTGGACCTCATGGTCGACGGCTTTACCGATGTCATGGAGGAGTCCGCCTTTTTTGCAGACAAGCACATCAGCACCCAATTCTTCTGCAAGGAAATTCGCAAGGTAGGCAACTTCCATGGAGTGGACGAGTGCGTTCTGGCCAAAGCTCGCACGGAATTTCAGTCTCCCTAAAATCGGCACGAGGCGGGGGTCGATTCCTGTAACGCCCAGCGCAAAGAGCGCGTCTTCCCCGGCCTTTTTGATGTCCAGCGCTAGCTCTTGCTTCGATTGTTCAAGGTATTCTTCAATGCGGCCCGGGTGAATGCGCCCGTCTTTCACAAGTTTTTCAATGGTCATTTTTGCAACCTGGCGTCGGATAAGGCTGAAGCTTGAAAGAGTGATTGCATTGGGTGTATCGTCAATCAATATTTCCACCCCGGTAAGATTTTCGAGCGTTTTGATATTCCTTCCTTCTTTGCCGATAATTCTTCCCTTCATTTCATCTGATGGGAGTGGTACTGATGATGTGGTCACTTCGGACACCACAGACATGGCACAGCGCTGCATGGCATCCACGATTACATGGCGAGCCTTACTTGCCATATCTTCCGTGCCTTCTTTTTGGATTTTTTTTATGCGCTCCAGCACTTCCTCTTTGGCTTCACGCTCAACGCTTTCGAGCAGGACTTGCTTTGCCTGTTCGCGTGTGAGCTCGGCAATACGCTCGAGCTTGGCAAGCTGCTCCTGTTTGATTGTCTGGATGCTTGTTTTTATTTCTTCAATCTGAGTTGCTTTGTCTTGGATCTTCTGCTGTTTTTCTTGAATTTCCAGAAGCTTCTGGTCAAAGAGCGCTTCGCGGCGTTCGAGCCTTGTTTGCGCATGGTTAAATTCCCTGCGCCGCGATTCTTCATCTTTTTTGGCACTATCAATAATGCCGATTGCTTTATCACGCGCTTGAAGCAGGATTTCACTTTCCTTTGCTTTGGCATCCGTAAAGATCTTTTCCGCTTTGCTTTCGGCGGAATTGATCTGGTTGATGCCCACCTGTTTTCGAATGTAGTAGCCAACCAGTCCGCCGAGGACGAGGAAGGCGACTCCGATAAATAATGCACTAAACATAAACATCACTCCGATTCCCGACATCAGGAGAGTGAAGTGCTTTGTAGTGTAATAGTTGAAGTATTAGCGCTCACCTTTCGCAATACGAAGAAACCCTGCATGGTTTTGGGCGTGCAGGCCGTAAATGAGGTCAACAGCAATAGTCATGGCAAAAGTGTTGTTCGTCATACTCAATACCTTTGATACAAGCACATTCAGGTCTGAAGTGGGATTTACTAATTAAGGTATGCGTCAAGCGTAGCAGAAAAACGTCCGTTTGGCAAGGAGTGATGATTATAATAAAAAAAGACCCCATAGGGGTCGAATGATGTGTGTGGTTCTATCCCGCAATATCGAAACGTGGATGGACTTCGAGGGGGATGTCCGACAGAGATTTCACGATTTGCACGAGTTCGGGAGGGATACTACCCCACGTCTCTACGAATTCTCGGGCAGCATCGTAGCTACCTCCAAGCTGCAAGCGCAAAAACGCATCGCTGAGCATAATCATGCCGTTCAGAGCAACATCATAGTTGATCGTATAGCATCCGGTCGATTCATTATAGCGCCATGCACCGGTATTTTTCAGCCAGTTGTACTGCACGAGATTGCCGCGGGCATGCGCTTCCGTAAAGCTCTTGCGCAGTCCCATGATAGTGCATATGAGCTCAGTGGCAATCGCTCCCTTAACTGTATCCATGCCAAGAATACCGCTTGTGCAGCAATGGTGGAGAAATCGTATACCCAGCATGTCTGCTTTTGCTTCCTCGATCATTGAGTGAAGGTCTTTGAGGATGACGCCGAATCGAATGAGTTCACCATCCCGCATGATGCCGGTGGGACCCATGCCATGGGAAAGCTCATGTCCGACATTGGAGGCTAGGCGGTTTTCGACTGTGCAATAAGCTTGGTCGGCAGGATGAAGAATTCGTTGTGCGATTGGAACCCCGACATTGCCGAACTTTGCGGAAAGCATGGTGCGGCTAAAGATCTTTTTCGATCCTTTAAGATTGTGGATCTTTCGATCATTCGGTAGATTTGCCGCAACGAACATGCGTCCGAAACGTGCCTCACCTCCCCGATACACGTCATCTAATACGATCATAGGGCCAGCCGGCCGTGGCTCGAATGGATACTCTTGTGCGAGAAGCCGGTCGAATTCAGCGGCTGGTTGGTTGAATTGCTGGAGCATCTCGGTCGCTTCCCGGTTGGGAATGCCGATATATGCTTCGAACGCAGACTTGAGACCAAGGAACTGATCGTCAATGTATGTCTCGCAGGGGCCGAGAGTGATTTCAAACGGTTCACCACGAGTGTCTACCCAGGCACTATCGCTATCAAAATAGCTCGCAGTGCCTTTGAATGTCTGTGCACGGAGTTCAAGATAGGTTTTCAGTGGACCTTCTTGGAGATATGTCGCTCCGACTTCAAGGAAATTCGCAGCTTCGGTAAGAAGGGGGCTGTAGTGGTTGTGATAGGGTACTGCCACAAGTCCGTCGCGCCCGCGCTCGATTACCGTATAGGGGGATTCGAATGCTTCTTTGTCGTCAGGATGCGCTTGCAGCCAGGCATCCCATTCATCTTGCGTTAGGCCGGTTGGATAGAATGGACCTTTGGCAGGGCGTCGTCCTATTCCCGGAACAAACGGTTCATCATGGTCAAAACTGTCCCAAGGGCTGCCATGGACTTGAAGGTACCGAAAGATTGCTCTGCCTTCGGGATTGCGCTGCTCGTTCATGTACTTGAAGAAAAGGTCTGAACTCTTTTTTCCCGTCTGGCTGACATACAATTCTGTCATTCTTTCGGCTGCCTTGATGCAGCAGCCAAGAGCCAGAATTTCAATGTTGGAGAGGGGTGTTTTACTCAAGTCTACTACATGGTCGAAGAAGTGTACGCGTGAAAGCCGATCGTGAATGCTCAATGCAGTTTTCATTGTAATGTTCGAATACGTTCCAGTTAACACGAAACAAGCCCCTGCTGTCAAGGGCTTGCGGAGTAGTGTCAAGAATAGCTTACGAAATAATTATATCTACGATACCGTACTTCTTTGCTTCTTCCGCGCTCATGAAATAGTCGCGGTCGGTATCTTTTTCTATCTTGTCCATCGACTGTCCGGTATGTTGTGCAAGAATATCATTGAGGCGAGCTTTTATTTTCAGAATATGTTCGGCTTTGATTCGGATATCGGTTGCTTGGCCTTCTACGCCGCCCATCACTTGGTGGATCATCACTTCGGCATTCGGCAAGCAGAACCGTTTGCCCTTCTGCCCCCCTGCCAATAGCACCGCTCCCATGGAAGCCGCCATGCCAACGCAAATCGTGGAAACATCCGGCTTGATGTAATTCATCGTGTCGTAGATGGCCAAGCCGGCTGTAACCGATCCGCCCGGCGAATTGACATACAGCTTGATATCTTTGTTTTTGTCTTCTGATTCCAGGAACAGTAGTTGTGCAATAACGGTATTTGCAATGTCATCATCGATGGCATTTCCCAAAAAAATAATGCGCTCTTTGAGAAGGCGGGAATAGATATCATACGCACGTTCACCCTGATGCGATTTTTCAATAACAGTCGGAATGAGATGGTAGTTTTTCATAGTATGCTTTTATTATATCAAATCCTTCTGTGCGGTGTCGATGAGGGCATCGAGCTCAAACAACTCCTGGCTTTTTTCATCAAATGCAAATCGAAGCTGTGGCACGTGTGTCATGTGAAGCCGATGATTAAGAAGGCTTTGGAGGTACGGTATGCGCTTGCCGATGAGAGCGAGTATAGCATCTTTTTGGTTCGGCGGGTAGATACTCACATATACCTGCGCATAGTCGAGTTTTTGTTCCGTTTCAACTTCTGTAATAGTTGCAACGGTACCTTTGGGAAATTCCAACTCACGGGCAAAGAGCATGCTGATTTCTCGCTGGAGGAGTTCGTTTACTTTTTTGATCCGATTGCTTTGCGCCATATCTCACACTACGTTTTACGCTTCAAGAGTTCCCTGTATTTTTTCTTCACGATAGGCTTTGAGCACATCTCCTTCTTTGATGAGTGATTTGCCATCAAATTGAATGCCGCATTCCTGGCCTGACTGGGCTGATGGAACATCTGTTTTGCCGGATTTCACAAGGCCGATTTTGCCTTCGGTGATTTTGTCCTCGCCCCGCATCACCATAACGCGTGCGCCTTTTTCAAAAATGCCTTCTTCTACACGCCCGCCCAAAATAGTTGTTTTTGGTTCGCTCCGGAATATTTTTACCACTTTAAGGGTGCCGAGGATAATGCGATTGACGTCCGGAGTGATGAGTGCTTCTACGCGCGAGCGTATATCATCAATGAGTTCGTAAATAATTTTATAAAGCTTGATTTCCACATTCTTTTCGCGGGCTATTTCCGCAGCGCTCTGGTTGACGGCTACGTGGAATCCTGCAATAAACCCGCCCGTGCCTTCTGCGCTCAGGACATCTGCCGTTGTCACATTGCCCAAGTCTTTTGCAATAATTTTTACCTTTACTTCAGGGTGGTCGATTTTGAGCATGGCTCCGCCAATGGCTTCGAGCGATCCAAGTGTATCGGTCTTGAGGATGAATTTAACAGCTTTTGCGTGTTCCTTTTCACCTTCTGTCCGCCGTGGCGTTACGATAATAGCAGCGCTCGCCCGTTCGTACTTGAGATTCTTTTCAACCGATTTATCAAGCTTCTTTGCTGCATAGAGCATGTCGCCGATGAGGGGGGCTGTTTTGAGTCCGACTATTTTAACCGGCATACTTGGTTCAACCGATGCAACGGGCGAACCATTCCAATCCCGTAGTGCCCGTGCTTTGCCGTAGAGTGTATTGTCATGGAGAATATAATCGTTTTGGCAGAGGGTACCATTTTGGACAAGAAGCGTTGCTAGCGGCCCCTCGTTTCTATCGATATGGGATTCGATAACCGTTGCAACAGTGGTGCCGGACGGATTGGCAACAATAGTACTTTTTTCCATATCCGCAACCAGAAGGATCATGTCCAACAAGTCCTCAATGCCGGTGCCTTTTTTTGCTGAAACCGGCACGCAAATGGTTGTGCCGCTCCAATCTTCCGGGATAAGTCCGTTGTCTGCAAGTTCTCGCTTGACTCGTTCGATGTCAGCATCGGGTTTGTCGATTTTGTTGATTGCAACAATAATGGGAAGTCCCGCCGCTTTGATGATTTTGATTGATTCGATTGTTTGGGGTTTGACGCCGTCATCGGCCGCAACGACCAGAATGGCGATGTCTGCAACTTTTGCTCCGCGGCTGCGCATGGTGGTGAAGGCCTCGTGTCCCGGGGTATCGATAAACGTGATGCGTTTTTCTTCGCCGGTATCTTTCTTTTTCTTTTTCACTTGGTACGCCCCGATATGTTGTGTGATGCCGCCTGCTTCGCCGGATACCACATTTGTGGTGCGAATTTTGTCGAGGAGGGATGTCTTGCCGTGGTCAACGTGGCCGATAATAACAACAACGGGAGGGCGGGGAATAAGGGTGGGTTCGCGGTCGAGAATATCTTTAAGCGGATTCAATGCAAGAGTTTCTTCGGTGTAGTCGGTTTCTTTTTGCGGTTCAACAATACAGCCAAGATCTTCGGATATAATTGCCGCCGTATCGAAGTCGATTCGCTCATTCAACGCGGCTAGAATGCCGTTGTTCATAAGAACAGTGATCAGTTTTGTTACGGGTATATTCAAGAGGGCGGCAAAATCGCGCACGGTAATAACAGGAGGGAGTGTGACGCGTTTTTTTTCTTGCACAACAGGAGTAGCCTGCTCCTCCTCTTTATCTTTAATAAGAAGGTGTTGATAGTGGCTCCAGGTACGCAAGACTCTATTTGCGGTGCGGTCGTCGATTTTCACAGCTTTTCGCCCAACATCAATACCCATCTGCGGCAACACCTCATGCAGTTGGTTGGTGGTGATTTTGAGCCTTCGTGCGAGTTCTGAGACATTCATAGTACACAGAAGCGTATCATAGATACGAAAAAAAGTGAAGCCTTGCTTTTAGCCCCACAAGATCTGCCAGTTCAAATCCTCCAGTCCTATGTGCTGTCCTCAAGGCACTACATCAGACACGCAGTCGGTAAGCGTACTAAGAAACATCTTACCTCAACTCTCAAAGAGCAGTGGGACGCTTTTTGCACACAAGGAGCTGGACATTGAGCTAATAAAAGTTTTCAGGTGTCATCATAAGCATTTGTGCATGCGGGTAACGATTGCGAAAAGCGACTGGCACTCTCCTTTGTGTTCCCTTTATTTCACATGCGATGAGTTGCTCGCCATGGCGTAAAATAAGATCGATCTCCGCTCCTTGTGTCGTACGCCAAAATGCCATCTGACACTCATTGTCACTGTATGCATTATGCTTGTATACTTCGCTGATGATAAAATTTTCAAAGAGTGCACCAAAATCGCGACGCAAAAACGGATCGGAAAAATCATTAATTATTGCATTGCGCAATCCAACGTCAAAAAAATAAATTTTTGGAGCTTTGCCAATCTCATCCCGCCTATTTCCGGTGAACGGCGTCAGTCGAAAAAGAATAAAACTCTGTTCGAAAATCGAAATATAACGCATCACAGTACGCCGATCTGCACCAAGGCGTGAGGCAAGCTCACTGTAGTTTATAAGATTCCCAATTTGATAGGCGAGAAGCCGCAAAAGATCGGCAGCCATTCGGCGGTCTTCAATAAGATCTAACTCTAAAATATCTTTAAATATTGCGGATGTGGCGAGTTCCTTGAGGTACTCCACGTTATTTGGATGATCGATAAGGTATGGACTGAGGCCGACAGTGAGTATACGCGAAAGCGTAGCACGCAAGTCAAAAAGATGAGCGCGGGGATTAAGATGTCCACTCATGAGACGTGAGAAAAATTCATCGGAAAGATGCTCTTCTATTCCAATTTGGTAGAGATATTCCGCAAAGGTAAAGGGAAACAAATGATAATCAATCTTCCGTCCAGCCAAACTCTCACTTGACCTATTTTTAATATGCAACGCCGACGAGCCGGTCACGATAAGTTTAACCTGAGGCATTTGATCATGAATAATCTTCGCCGCGCGACCAGGATCGGGCAGTAGTTGAATCTCATCAATGATGACCGTGTCTGTTGGGTTTATGAATTGCCGATAGGTATTGATGTCATACGTTTCAAAATTTTTCCGCACTGGATCGTTATCAAGCAATAGGTACTGTGCTGTTGGAAAGATGCGCTTAAGAAGCGTCGTTTTCCCAACTTGACGCGCTCCCAGCAAGAGAAGTGTCTGCCCTTTGTGGCGATCAAAATGCGACTGAATAACGGAATCTAAATGACGTTTTATCCTATGCATAGAATGTAGTTATCTCCACCGGCTTGGCATCATATCTGAGCATGTATTAAATGTTTCAACAGAGATGAGTTTGCGATGATTGCGCATGATATAAGGAAGATTTTTTATGCGAGCACCTGGATAGATGCCAACAATACTCCCATCCTTATCAGCGATTGTTATAACCCGTTGTGTATTGATGTTTATCCCTGCATCCCTAAGTCCGTAATCTGCAACTTCTCCTATGTTCCTATACCCCGAAATCCATCCCCCGAGACACTCTATGAAATAACCTCCAACACCGCAGTCCGACCCAATACACATAGTTTCTTCACCAAGTGAGTATACAAAAAAATCTGATTCTTCTGGTACTTTATCATAGGGAGGCGCCCATCCTGTTGAGTCGCCTACTTTCTCTGCTGACTGCAGTCCTAATTCAATAGTTTTATACCGCTTTACACTAAAAGGATACTTATTCCATATCAATAAAACCGCGAAGATAAGGAGTGCAATTACGAAGAGTGCAACAATACTTCTTGTATGAGAGGAAGCCCGGTTCATATTTAATCAACAACTTCGAGCACTCCGACACTTTTATACTTTACTTCAGAAAGTACAAGCTGAATCAATTTTAACATAGGGGATCTATATTGCATTATGTATATTTAATTATAGTTAAATATACATAATGATGTCAACTTAACTTATTAACAGGTCTATAAATCCTATCTGTCGCGCACTTCGCTTCAGCGTTAAGTCGCAATCGGCTATGTCAAATCCTTGGTTCTTTTTTGGTATTCAATTGTTGCGTCATTCAGTATCTACATTTCGCTTGTCCTAAAAAACGATGAAGGTATCGCCACAGCATCGGATGGATGGTCTATGCCGTTGCTACCACTTTCTCGATAATTTGTGCAAATACTGCCGGGTTGTGTTCTGCAAGGTCGGCAAGGATTTTGCGATCCAGCCCTATGTGCGCCTTGGTAAGCATTGAAATAAAGCGGCTATAGGTGAGGCCGTGTTCGCGGCAGGCAGCATTGATTTTGATCTGCCAGAGCGAACGGAACGTCCGCTTTTTTGCGCGTCGGTCACGGAAGGCGTTGACGCCGGCTTTCAGCATGGCCGGGCGGGCAAGCTTGATAAGTTTTTTGCGTCCCCATTTGTATCCTTTTACTTCTTTGAGAAGTTTGCGGCGTTTTTTGAGATGTATTGTACCGCGTTTTACTCGAGGCATAACGGATTAAAAAGTATTCGTTAATGTTTGAATTGTTTTGACAAGCGTTTTCGACATTGATGTATTGCGCCGTTTTTTTCGAGTAATATTACTCGAACTCCGTGCATTGAAATGATTTTGTCCGCAGTAGCGTTTGATTACTTTGCCGTTTGTGGTTACGCGGAAGCGTTTGGCAACTGTTTTTCGGGTTTTCATTTTTGGCATATGGCTTTCGGTTAGGCTTTAAGTCCGATTACGATGTTCAATTTCCCCCCCTGCATGTTGACGTCTCCTTCGGTTGCAATCTGCAAGTTTTCTTTGGTTTTTAAAGTATCAATGAATTGGCGGATAATTTCACGGGCGAGCGTTCCCAATTGGCGTTCACGCCCACGCAGGGCAAGCTCGATTTTTACTTTGTCATTTTGTTCAAGAAACTTTTTTGCCTGTGCCATGCGTACGGCAAGGTCGTGTTCGCCAATGCGCAGCGAAAGCCGGATGCATTTTACTTCCACTTTCTTTTGCTTTGCTCGCTGCTTGCGCCATTCCCGGTCGAGGGAGTATTTGAGCTTATTAAAGTCCGTTAGGCGGCATACCGGTGGGTCGGCTTGGGGTTGGATTTCTACAAGATCGCATTCAGAATCGGTAGCACGTTGCAGTGCTTCCGCGAGCGGCATAACGCCGATATGCGCATCTTGATCGTCGATCAAGCGCACCTGCAGCGCAGTGATCTGGCGGTTGATGCGGTATTGGCGCGCAGGTTCTTGCCGCGCGCGTGATTTTCTATAATTTTTTCGCATTGGTAGATTAGAGTGGAAGATCCTTGGTGGAGATGGCGGGAGTTGAACCCGCGTCTAGTTGGCCAATAAAACAAAGCACTACACGTTTAGTCGATTATCATTTCAATCATATGCCATGAAGGAATCGACACCCACGGCATATGACGCGCAAATCAAGATGGTTTGGATGGCAGCCGATTGCGAGAGCTGCCGCCCTATCCTGATGATATTACACCGGAAGCTTTTTATCAGGAGTCAAAAGTACCGATGGCAGCTGCGTGATTACGCTACTGCGAGAGCAAAGTTCGGGACGAATGCTGATGCAAGCGCCCGGAGCTTGCCTACAAATGCGTTTGCATTTGAATGGTTGGCTGTAAGGATTTACGAGGAAGAGCAGCCATCCTCGACGTGCGTTCTATTCTATTGATGCCCCTATCGATACCCGGCATCCCCTCGTTTGAGCACTTGTCTGATTTCGCGGTCGATGGATCGTTTTTTCAAAAGCTCACGTTTCTCATAGGTTTTTCGGCCACGGCCGATGCCTATCTCGAGCTTGATCCGATTTCTTGCAGTATATACCTTCAGAGGCACTACTGTCAAGCCTGCAGTACTTAATTTCCCTATAATATGCTTCATTTCCCGTTTTTGCACAAGGAGCTTGCGGCTACGTGTGGGATCAATGCCTTTTTTTGGCGCAGAGGCATAGTGCCCGATATGCGCGTTGATAAGCCACAATTCGCCATCGTGGACGCTTACATAGCTCCCCTTGAGACTGATAGATCCGTTTCGAACCGACTTGACTTCAGGACCAAGCAATACAATACCAGCCTCGTAGGTGTCGAGGATATCGTAATCATGAAACGCTTGTTTGTTTGTTGCGATAAGCGGCATAATCGTGTACTATACATCATACGATATTTCTATGCCATCTCAACGCGACACCGTTTTTACGGTTAACATTTCTTCACTCACTATCGCCAAGGTCCTCATGCTCGCAGGGGCTTTGGGGTTTTTGTATGTTATCCATGACGTGGTCGCAATTCTGTTTGTGGCGCTCATATTGTCATCGGCGCTTACGCCGTTTATTAAAACAATGGAACGATTCCATGTCCATCGCATTATCGGGGTCGCATTGATTTTTACCAGTTTTTTGGCAGTGCTTACGCTTGCCGTGGTGCTTCTGATTCCGCCACTCTCCTTGGAGTACACGCGTTTTGTCCAAAAACTCCCATTCTATATTGATCAGGTAATTGAGATGCTCCATGGAATCAGTCCTGATGTCAATATTTTGGAACAAGCAAAGAGTGCTTTTGAATCCATTCAATCAAATGCACTCCAATTTGCAGGAGGCGTTGTCGTGAAATTCTTTGATCTTATTAGCGGCATTTTTGCCATCTTTTTAATTTTCGTCGTCGTGTTTTACATGATCGTGGAAGAAAAGGCGTTGCGCAACGCAATTCACTTTTTCACTCCGCAATCATATCGTGACTACGTCGACCACCTTATCACCAAAGTGCAAGACAGGGTTGGCATGTGGCTGCGCGGCCAGGTGGCATTGAGTCTTATAATCTTTTCCCTCGACTTCGTCGTTTTATTGGTTCTTGGGGTTGACTATGCTCTTCTTCTTGCAATCATTGGGGGCTTAACTGAGTTTATGCCTGTTATCGGGCCGATTGTTGCGGCCGTGCCGGCGGTGTTTGTTGCATTTAACCAATCACCGATGTTGGCATTATGGACCCTTCTCGCGTATTGGCTTATTCAATATATCGAAAATCACTTCCTTGTTCCGCGCGTCATGCAAAAAGCAGTCGGCCTCAACCCATTAGGCAGCATTGTCGCGCTTCTTATAGGCGCTAAAATAGGGGGGTTATTTGGCATATTACTTGCCATTCCTGTTGCAACCATGATTACAACCGTTGGGTCGGAGCTCCTGGGCGCGCGAAAGAAAGAGGAAGAAGGGGAGTAGCGTAAAAGAGGTGGGGCACTGTACAGAATCCATTTTTTGTGATAGAATTGGTTTTCCATGAGTAACCGTTTTAATGAACGCATTTTGCTCTATAGGGTCCGCCGCGGAGACGCGGAGGCCTTTTCGCCGTTGTACGACCAGTATATCGATAAAATTTACCGATTTGTCTATCTCAAGGTTGCAACCCCCCAAGACGCTGAAGACATTACCGCGGAAACGTTTCTGAAAGTATGGCACTACATCCGAGACGGCAAAAAGGTGCAGTATTTCCAAGCACTGCTCTATAGGACTGCACGGAACCTTGTGGTGGATTTTTACCGGCGGAAAGGCGTCGCGCCGGTAAGTATTGAAGAAACAGAAATCGTTGTGGCGGACAGAAGTGATCTTACGCTCGAAGAGAAAATGGATCTCAAGCTGGATTTGAATAAAATAGAAGAATCTCTGCGGCAACTGAAGGATGCGTATCGGGAAGTGATTGTCCTCCATTTTCTGAATGAATTATCCATTAAGGAAATTGCGGCGATTTTGGAGAGCTCGCCCGGGGCGGTGCGTGTTTTGCTTCATAGGGGAGTCAAGGCGCTACGGAAAATGATTGACGCATAGACGTAGGGCACTGTAACACTTTTCACTCCCAGCCGTCTTATTAGTTAGAAACACAAAAAGACCACACAAAAAAGACCGAATTCAAAGACCGCGCAAAAACAAAAAAACCGATAACAAAAACAAAAACTCAAAGGGGGATGTTCCATTTGAGTTTTTTCTATCACTCTTAGGAGTTTCTATGAACCGAGCATTTATAAAACGAGTACAGCAACTGCAGTCCATCAAGCCCTCGTCTGAATGGAAAACGAAGACGCGGGATATTCTCTTATCCCAGATACGCTCGCAGGGCACAAAGGATGTGGCTGTTCCATTTTCCCAAAAAACCTTTGTTTTTCTTACCGAGGGAGCACGAAGCGCATACCACATGACGTTTGGCATTGTGTTTGCGCGTCCCTTCCATCTTGCAGCGGCACTTTCGGTACTTATTGTAGCGGGAAGCGGCATAGTGTTTGTTGCCGAGAGGAGTTTGCCGGGCGACCCACTCTATGCTGTGAAGCAGACCAATGAGGAAGTGCGCATGGCATTTGTCTCCCCCCAAGACAGGGGAGAGGCGGAACTTGAACGTGTCAGCCGTCGCCTTGCAGAATTGCGCGCGCTTTCCAATGCTCCGCTTTCCGATGAGCAGAAAGAACAGCAAGTGGGAACTGTTGCAGATACCCTCTCGCAGAATCTTTCAACGGCACAAGAAAGTTTGGATGCCATCGACGAGCCGGTAAAAGCTGTGTCTCTGGCAAATACGATCAAACAGCAGACAGCATCTACGCGGCAGGAGCTTGGCGCATTGAAAATTCCGTTAGGATCGCAGTCAAAGATCGCCGATGTCCAGTCGTCCGTTCAACAGGCTGACCAGAAAGCTCTGGAAGTGATTGTTGATCGGGGAGTAAGCGCCGGTCTCACCGATGCGGCGATTGCCTCTCAATTGGTTGATGAGATACGAAGTATGACGGCAAAGCTTGGCAGCCTTGAGATGAAAGTGACGCTTGCAACAGTGAATCAGCCCCAAAGCCGCGACGACCTTATCAAGCAGAAGAACGAAGCCGCAGGCCTGCTTGAGAAAGCCCAAGAAGATATAGATAAAAAAGAATTTAAACTCGCACTTGAAAAAATAACCAAATCTAAGGATACTATTACTCATATCGAGCGAGCATTGCGGGATACGGCAAACAACGCCCCCGTTGATGGCAAAAAACGAAATTAACCACATTAATATCAGTGCTCTTCTGTTGATACAATGTTTCCTGCTATGGCAGAAAGGCGCCTGAAGCAGCAAAAGTCGATTGTGGCACGTGCCGCAAGTTGCCCCAGGTAATGTTTGTAGACTAACTCTTATAAAAAGGTCCAAAACCTAACTTATGAACAGAATTCTCTCAACGGGAAAACGCGTTCTGACCGGTTCAGTAGCGACCACCACGATTTTGTGGGGCATCGGTTTTGCTTCCATCATGCCTGCAGCAGCAGCGCCGATGGATGGCGATCTCGTCAAAGCCTCAGGAAATTCGGTGTACTACTACATGAACGGCGGCCGGTACACGTTCCCGAACGAAAAAACCTATAAAACATGGTTCCAGGATTTCAAGGGTGTCAAAACCCTTAGTGATGCTGACCTTGCAGCCTTACCGCTCAAGGGCAACATGGCCTACCGTCCTGGTACCAACTTAGTGAAGATCACCACCGATCCGAAGGTCTATGCCGTCGAACCGGGAGGCAAGCTTCGCTATATTCCTTCAGAAGATGTCGCCAAGAAGTGGTGGGGCAGCAACTGGAACAAGCAGATTCACGATGTTCCGGATGCATTCTTCCCCAACTACATGATGGGCGACGCTCTCGGCGCAACACCCCCAGCAGGATATCTCTACAAGCCAGCAGGCTCGACGATGATGATGTTCTGGGATGGCAGTGCAGCCCGCTCGTTTGCGAACGGCGCATTTGCGGCAAACGGCTATGTGGAGAAGTACTTGCAGGCTCCTGCAGCAGCTGATGTATCCGGTCTTGCAAAAGGCACAGATGTTACAGCAAAAGAAGCAGGCCTTGCAATGGCATTCCCCGCAGCAGCAGCGCCAACAACTCCGACAACTCCTACGACTCCAACAACCCCCACCACCCCAACAACGCCAACAGCGCCAAAGGGTACCGGGTTGACAGTCGAACTTGATACAGCAGCCTTTGCAAAAGCAAACCCGAACGGTTTGACGGTTGCAGGCGGCAGCGCATACATCACCATGCTTGCTCTCAAATTGACTGCAAGCGCAGATGGCGATGTAAAAGTTACCGGTCTTACACTCACCAAATCCGGCATTTTGCAGGATTCCAATGTGAGTGGCGTAGGCGTGTATGATGCCACCGGCCGACGCCATGGCAGCATCGCAACATTCGGCTCACAGAAATCAACACTTGGTTTCACGAATGATCCGATCACCGTTGCAAAAGGCACCTCAACCACACTCTATGCGAAAGTTAATATCGCAGCAGGCGTGAATAGTGGTACTCTTGCAATCAATGCAATGGCAGCAGGCGATATCGCAACTGACGGCGCAACGGCAAAAGGCACCTTCCCGCTTGGGGGCAGCACCTTCGGCGTTGTTGCTGGCGCAGGAACGATCGCTTCAGCAGCCTTGACTTCGCAGACTGTTGCCGGCGGCACTATCGCAACACCAACTCAGATCGATCTCGGTCTGAAGAACTATGATGTTGCAAAATTCCGCCTCCAGGAAACAAGCGGCCAGGAGAACATGAAACTCAATCGCTTGACCCTGTACAACAACGGTTCAGCGGCAGACGGTGACTATGCAAATATCACCCTCAAAGATCAGGCAGGCAAAACCATTGCGACTCTTGCAAATGCAACGGCAAGCAAGATGGTCTTCGATCTCTCGGCGGCGCCGTATGAGATTGCAAAAGGCCAACAGCGCGATGTTAGCGTTTCTATCGACATCCCGGGCGCGGCAAACAGCGCAAGCCGCACCATCAACCTGACCGTTCAGAACGATTATGATATTGAACTCTATGGCACCAGCACCGGCGCAGGCATCCTGCCAACCACCACTCAGACCTTCCCGGTCGGTGATGGTACAGGCGCAGGCGATGTGGCAAATGCCGTTCAGTTCCGCCAGGGTTCAATCACCCTCTCAAAATCGTCTGATTCGCCATCAGGCAAACTTGCTCCGGGCTCCACGAATGTTACCCTCGCATCGTTTGATGTGAAGGCATTCGGCGAAGACATGGAATTGCAGCGCGTCACATTCGGCATTACCAGCGATGGTACCAATGAATTGACCACCAATCGCCATGCCCTCTCGGGAACCGTAAAGATGAATAACGATCTTGGCGCAACCATCTACAGCTCATCCGCGCTCACTACGACTCTGTATGCAGATGCGAATCTTACCATCGGCAACAACAATGTCGTTACGAACACGGGTGCAGGTGCCCTGACAGCCACGCAGGTCACCTTGAATACCTTCCACACCGTCAAAGCGGGCACAACGAGCAAACTCGTGTTTGTTTCGGATCTTGCCCAACAGGCGGATAGTGCAGATGCGTATACCGTGACCATCACCGGCTTCTATGCACGCCGCATCTCGTCTAACAACTTCGTCACAACAGCATCAACCGTTACCGGCAATCAGCGCCAGGTTGATGTCACAAGCCTTACGGTTTCTTCAAACTCTGCGTACAACCCAACCAACTTGGTGAAGGGCGGCGCAAACTTGAAGGTGGGATCGTTCAACGTCCAGGCAGGTCCTGCTGAAGACGTCACGGTCACAACTATGGGCTTGACGACCGGTACCAACACCGCAGGCAACCCGAACTCTGCATTGTTCACAGCCGCAGCGGTTGTGGCAGGCATCAGCAACCTTACCCTCAAAGTGGGTGAGACAGCATTCGGCACGCCGACTTCAAGCCCAACGGCAGGAAGCGCTTCAACCTTCACCGGCAGCTTGAAAGTCCCCGCATCAGGAACAGTCATGGTTGATATCTATGCAGATGTCTCCAATGCCTTCGATTCTGTTGCAGGAGCCGGCGCAGATCTTCTCCAGATGCAGCTCAGTGTAACAGCTGCTGTAGGTGCGCAATCACAGACAACCGTGACTGCAACCGCACAGAGCGGCCAATCGGTCACTATGGTTGCGAACGGTACTCTGACGCTCACCTCGAGCCCAACAGATACCCCGATCCAACAGGTGGTCCACGCAGCAATGGTTGACGTTCCGCTCCTTGCACTCAAGGTCTCGGAAAACACCAATGCGGAGAATATCAAGCTCGGCAAGCTCTATTTTGCAGGTGCAAACGGAGCCGGCAACTATGCCGACCTCAAGCTCTTTGCAGGCGGCACCCAAGTAGGCCAGAATGCACAGATTGTGAACAATGAAATCAAGTTCACCAATCTCAACTTCACGGTTGCCAAGGGCGCATCTCCGACCGTTCTCTGGCTCAAAGGAACCTCAACGGGTTCCGGCGTCCAGGCAGTCGGTCAACAGAGCTTCTTTGCCCCAACGTACTATGAGTACAGCGGTGCATCATCCGGCACTACCGTACGCGTATCCGGAGGCACAGTCGGCACAGCAGCAAACAATGACAATGCCGATACAGCAGCAACAGTCACTGTCAACGATGCATCACAATTCGTAGTCAACCACCGCGTTGCAATCGACTTCAACAACGATGGCGATTTCGGTGATGCCAACGAAACAAACGGCGGCGCAGGCTTCTTGGTTGCGGCAACCGATACAACGACAAATGTTGTAACATTGACCGCTGCAGGAACCGCACAGGCCGATGCAGTCGATACGACCCTCGGCGGACGTTTGGCAGCCTTCGACACTGCCCAGGCAAACACGGCAGCTGTGAACGGCAACCTGAACTTCCAGTCGAATGCCATGGTCAACCACAACACGGAAGCGGCAGTCACCCTGAACGCAAGTTCATTGGGCGGCACGCAGTCTCCGCAGTCGGGCCAGGCACTTGCAACCTTCGACGTGAAGTCGGACGGCACTCGAGATCTTCGTCTGAGCTCGGTCACGCTGAAGACCTCCGGTTCGTACTCGACCGCACAGTCGACTACGGCTATCGTAGTTGCGGCAAACGCTGCAGCTTCAACGCTTGTAGTGAACGGCACGACGATCACCATCGCCGATGCCAATGATGTAGCTGCAACCGAAGCAACCAATATGGCAGTCATTGTTAACGCTCATCCCGTTATCAATAAGATTGTTTCAGCGACAGTTGCTGGCGGAACGCTTACGCTTACTTCAGTCGCAGGTTTTGCTGACACCTATGCCGTTTCCGGCACCGGTGCATACGCAGCTGCTGCCGCAATGGCATTTGGCGCTTCAAACAGCGCAACTGCCGGCGGTGGTATTAGCGGATGGCAGCTCTGGCAGAACAACCGTGACCTTGGTGCAACTGTGAACGTCGTTACCGGCGGCACGGGCGCAACAGCAGGTTCGGTACTGCTCGGTGCAGCATCGCAGACCATGCGCATGAACACGGGCAACTACGTGCAGTTCTTGCTCAACACCCCGATTATTGTCTCTCCCGGTTCACCATCACAACTCGTGATCAAGGCAAACACTTCGAACGTCAAAGCAGGCGTTACGTCTGGCTCAGTGACGGCAGGCGTGTTCCTTGACGGTTCAGCCGGCGCAGGACAGTATGTCGGTCGCGGAGCAGCACAGGCTGCAGGCAACAATCTCGGCGGCGTTCGCTGGGACTATGTTGACGTCAACAACCGCTACGGTTCGGAAGCAGCAGCAGGCGCAAACAGCGTGCCTATGACTGTAACCCTTACCGTTACCGCAGTAGATGGCGCAGGAACGAATACCTTCAGAATCCTTGCCCATGGCCAGTCGGTTGATACCGGTGTAGTAGGCGGAACCACGACAACAGCTGCAACAGCAATTGCCGCTGCATGGAATGCAAATGCCACCTTGGCAGCGCAGGCCACAGCAGCAAGCGCAGCAGCAGTTGTAACGCTCACGCCTCTTGCAGGTTCAAATATCGCAACTCCATTCGTAACACTCTACAGTGTGGCAGCGAGTGGCTTAGCTGCAGGTACGAGCACCGTCACCTCAGCAGGCGGTATGATGGATGTCGCAGACAACTATCCAGTCTACGGCAACACCGTCACCTACTAAGCTTTCTCGGGCTTCGTAGCCAAAAAGCGTAGCTAGGAAACGCAACGACCCCTCCGATGTACTTCGGAGGGGTCTTGCTTTTATTGCGCCAAACGGCTATATTTTTCAAACAAATATATGAATGTCAAATTAAGACAATTACTGCCAACACTTGTACTGCTGGGCATCTTACTTGCCGCCGGTGCCGGCGCATTTGTTGCCTACCGAATCTATGGGGGGGATATAGCCTATTATCTGTATGAACAGAACCACAAAAACCTACCGGGTTTTGACTCAAGAAAGCAGTATCTGAAAAGCGCCTATCGGGCAGTTCATGCCAACCCCAAAGACGCCCAAAACTATGTGGATCTTGGATCCAGCCAGTACGGCATTCAAGATTACACAAATGCCGAAAGTAATTATCTTAAAGCCCTCGAGCGCGCGCCCAATGCCTCGGTAGTCTTTTGGAACCTGACGCATCTGTATATTCAAACCAAGGAATACGGCAAGGCGGAAACCTACGCGAAACTTGCTATCGAACGCGTGCCGGATAAGCCCCTGGGTTACGAAGCGCTTGGTGAGCTCTATACGTATTATCTGCTGGATAAGCAGGGCGAGCTCCCGGCACTCTACAAAACAGCTTTTGAAAAAACACGAAGTACGCTGTTCTTGCTTCTCTTGGGTGGCTATTACCGAGACAACGGCATGGCAGACAGAGCTGTCGAAACCTACCAACAATGGCTGGCGTTAAGCCCGCAGGAACAAAACCGGCAGGCAGTGGAGGCTGAAATCAAAAACCTCCAACAAAAGCTGCCAAAATAATATGCTGTTTCAGAACCCCAGGAGAGATAGCGCTGTTATTGCTCTTATTTTTTTCGCCGTGCTCGGGGGCGTGTTTTCTCTGCCGAACGCTATTCGATTTGTAACTGCACAGAATGCGCGCGCAGCGCATGGGGTTGTTGAAGTCCAACTGTCTCCGGATGAGAGAACTTCAATCGAAAAAGAAATCGTCGGCATTCATAACGGCATTCAGCGCGGGGATGGGGGAGAGGGGCAGGGTCTTGCACGGCAGTACACTAAGCTTGGCGAACTCTATGAAAAGCTCGGTTATCTCCAAAAAGCAAAAGATGCCTATGTCAAAGCGCTCAAACAGGACATGCGCAATGCCGACACCCACTTGCATAGCGCCAGTGTTCTTATCCGCATGAAAGATTACCGGGGAGCAAAAAAAGCTTTCGAAGCCGCACTAGATGCCGAACCTTACGGTTGGAAGTCCTACGATGCCTATGCGCAGTTTTATGCCGCTACTCTCCATAATCTGGATGAAGCGCGCGGAATGTATTTAAAAGGTCTTGTCGCAACAGCAAATCATATCGACCTTATGCGTGCCTATGCAGCCTTTTTGGAATCCCATGGAATGCTTTCTGAAGCCCATGAGTACCTGCAAGAAATCCTCAACCGCGAAAAATAGTGCGGGATAGCTTGACGACACTTAAGCCATGACGGATACTACAAAGAGAAGATATGTTGAGTGAATACATAGAAGAACAATTAAAAATTGCAAAATATAAGCTCTTGGAAGACGGAAGCTATTTCGGTGAACTTCCATTGCTTCAGGGCGTATGGGCGCAAGCTACGCACTTGGAAGATTGCCGTAAAGAATTGCAGGAAGTTCTTGAAGAATGGATGATCTTGAAATTGCGTGCAGGAGAGGATATTCCCG
>JBBTRI010000019.1:2773-4867 GCA_038065255.1 Patescibacteria group bacterium | reverse complement strand
CCTTTTTCTGGGGGCCGTCATTTGTTTATGGTAAAGGGGAGTCTGAAACTTCGCATACCAAATCCTCATGGGTCCGATATTTCAAAAGCTCTTCTTTCAGAGATATTGCGCCAAGCTGGTATATCGCGTGAAGAATGGAATGCAAGATAAATAATCATTTTAGTTATCAACAGTAGGTTTTGTTTCAGTTGATGTATACTATGTGTATAACTCTTTTCAGAAGAGTTCTTGTAATCATATTATTATTAGAATTTTTATGAAAATACTCAACACCATGCTTGCAAAAAAAGGTATTGTCGAAGCTACTTCTGCAATACTTTTTTTGTTGGTAGGCGTAACGCCAGCGTACGCATCGCTGACATTTACCGCCGACACCATTACGTCGACTGACTCGACAAACGGTCTTGTTATCACGACGGCTGCAGCCGGAACCACATTCACAGGAGGTCCTGTGAAGTTTGGCGCCGGAGCATCGCTTGATGTCACGGCAGCAGGCGCGCTGAATATTGGTACGACAACTGCGACAAGCATTGTGATGGGTAACAACGCTACAACTGCATATACCTTTACGGGATCGGCGGCTGGCGGTGGCGTTCGAACTCTTTCCATTGCAGCTCCAACGGCAAATGCAGGGGATGTGCTGCGTATTGTTGCAGGGACCGGTGCTGCCGGTGGCAATAATAATGGGGGCGACCTTATGTTTCGCGCGGCAGCAGCCACAGGCACTGGCGTGGCAGGACAAATCATGTTTGAAGATTCCACAGGGGCAAACATGAATCTCATCATGCTTAATACCGGTGTTTTTAGTTTGCGTGGCGGTGCGCAGTTTACACCGACTGGCGGTTCACTTACTCTTGCAACAGCAACAAACGGCAGCTTTACGGTTACACCAAATGGTACTGGGGATACTATTTTTTCTACAGACGCAGAAAGTAAGGTGATTTTTTCTGGAGGCAATGATGCACAAGCGGATATCACAACCCCGGCTAATGAAAGACTCTATATCTATCCAGGCGGAACAGGTAGCACTCACTTCCACCAGGATGAAAATACAAACTTCATGTGGGGGATCTATAATGAAGCTGCGAATGGTGCCGCAACAAACTTTGCTATGCCGATTGCGCAGATGATGTTTGATACGGGACAGATACTATCAGCAGGGTCATCATTAACAGGCATGAGTCTTGATCTTTCAACAAGTCTTACCACCGATGTCGGAGGTAATGCGATCACTGCATATATTGCAACTGTTCCAAATGGCGGAGCCGGTACAACGGTTGGTTATGATTTGACTGGTGCGGCAGACATAGGCATTCGTCTCGGTGGTGCAACAACGGATATTTCAACAGCAGCCGGTGAATCACTTACCATTCAACCAACTACAACGACAGCAGCGAATACAGTCGGTGGTAGCGTGACAGTTGCAGCAGGTACTGGAGCAGGAACGGGTAATGGCGGAGATCTCAATCTTCGAGCTGGTGCGGCTGGAGGCGGTGCAGCAGGAACCGTTATGTTCCGCAAGGCGGACAACTCGGCAGCGAATCTCTCTATGTCCGATGCTGGTGTTATGACTCTTGCTGCCGGTAATACAGTTACAAATACAGGCGCAACACTTGTATTTAATACATCAACAGCAACAGATGATTCATTGACACTTGCGCCCGCAACAGGAGGCGCAGGCCGATTCGCAGGTATCCTTACCTCGGCCGATGTCACCGTTGCAAACAAAACATGGACCTTCCCTGATGTAACAGGTAACATTGTCCTTGATACCGGAGGAGCAACCACCGGTAATGTCCTTCTTGAAACAGAAATTGACGCAAGCACTGAGTTACTTGCATTAATGGATGATGAAACCGGCACCGGCGCATTGGTCTTTGCAAACACGCCAACATTTGTTTCGCCAGTCCTTGGCGCAGCAACCGGTACCAGTCTCGCCACATCAGCCCAGAACATCTTTACCGCAGCATCAGGCACCGCTCCGACAGTCTTCCGCTCAGCTACCGCAACCGATGATGATATTAATGTTCTTCCCTTTGCAGGAGGCGCAGGCCGATTCGCAGGTATCCTTACCTCGGCCGATGTCACCGTTGC
>JBBTRI010000019.1:2167-2673 GCA_038065255.1 Patescibacteria group bacterium | reverse complement strand
TGAAACCGGCACCGGCGCATTGGTCTTTGCAAACACGCCAACATTTGTTTCGCCAAACATTGGCGCAGCAACCGGTACTGGCTTAACTCTTGATAACGGCGGCGCACGAACCATCAGTATTGCCGCTGCAGCAGCAGCAGGCGATGCATTATCGGTAACAGCAGGTGCTGGTGCAGCAGGCGGTAACGCTGGAGGCGCTCTAGGTCTTACTGGTGGTGCAGGCACATTAGCGACAGCAGGCGGAGCAGTTAATATTACCGGTGGCGCAACTGTAACTGGAACTGCCGGAGCAGTGGTCGTTGCTGGCGGTACTGCATCAGGTGCGGGTACAGGTGGTGATGCTGTTCTTCGCGGCGGCTCTCACACAGGTGGCAATAACGGTATTGTCATGATCGGCACAGATACTACTCGCTCCGCTCTTGCATCAACAGCGGCACGAGATCTCCTTTATGTAGAAGGCGGACTTGAAATAGATGGCGCGGCACGATTTGACGGAAGCCTTACTC
>JBBTRI010000019.1:0-2067 GCA_038065255.1 Patescibacteria group bacterium | reverse complement strand
CAAACCTCTTAGCTGTAGGAGGCGGACTTGAAATAGATGGTGCTGCGCGATTTGATGATGATATTTCATTTCTTGCTGCGACTCCAACGATTACGCTTACTAATGGCGGTACATTGCTAATATCTGATGGCACTCAAACAATCGCTTCAATTATTGATCTTGGAACAGTTGGACATTTCTTAGCTGCTGGTTATCGAGTAACAAATGCAGCAGCACTTACTGCAGCAAACCCACAATTAACTAAGGCTAATTTACAGGCAGCAAGTTTTTGGCCAGTTGATATGACCAGTAATGCTGTAGATGTTGATCTTGGAACTGATGCAATTCTTGATGCTGGAGATGTTGGTAGAAAACTTAACTTTGCTGTAACGGTAGCATCTGGAGCAAATGAACTTACTGTGACAAGTGGCGCAAATATTACAGTGGTAACATATAGCGCTACAACCGCAACAAGCACGGAAGATGTTGGTGATTTTGTTGAATGTACTATTATTGCTACAAATAGAGCAACCTGTATAGAATACGCAAACGATTAAACTTTGATACGACTTATAAATTTTATGTATACTTCTACCATTCTAAAAATGGTGGGGAAAGTAGTACTAGCTACTTTACTTGGAATAGTAATAGCACCATCTTCATTTGCTGCTGATCTCAACTATGATGCTGACACCTTTATTGTTGTAAACTCTGTTCCGCTTGAGATTCTTTCCGGGTCTCATGCTTCGCGCTTGCAGATTGGAACCAACCTTATTGTTGATGTGCCTGCGGGGCAGAACTTCTTTCTGGTATCGCGCGATGGCACGGCACTGCCGAATTCCGTGAGTATCAACAATGAAGCTCAGAATGCCCTTCCCCAGAGCTGCACACAGAATGCCCAAGGACAATCGACAGAAAATGTCCTCTCCATCCAGGGCGCAACCGTAGGTACTATGCGAGTGACGATCTCCCCAATACTCAGCACCCCGACAGTCGACACCAAATGCAAGGTAGCAGGTGGTGGCGCACAGACCTCCGGTGGTGGAGGGAGTGGCGGAGGGGGAGTCGCGGGAATTGGCAGCACCACAAGCACCGGTACCCTGCCTCCTGCACCGACTATCATCCCCGGTGTGACTACTACTCCAACAACCACAGCCCCAGCAGTTCCCGCACCAACTAGAGCTCTTACGCTTCCAACTACGGGTATTGTAACACCTATTCCTTTACCACTACCAACACCTCCAGTTGTAGTAGCTACATCGGTAGAGATACAGCAACAGACAGAAAAAACTGCAGAAAATACTCTGGATATTGTAGCCCGGGCTATTGCAGCAGCTCCAGCTCAGGCAACATCCATTGCACCAAGTGGTTCCGGAGAAGCGCCCCCAACACCAGCTCAGGCAGCACCTATTCCCGTGAATGTGTCTCAAGCAGCAGAGGCAATTGCAGAAAAAATTCTACCTCAAGATGCTACATCAATGGAGCGCGCGATTACGAAAGTGCTTCTCGACAACCCCCCTGCTGCAGTTGAGGCAAAGGGCAAAGGAGTTTGGGGCTCAGGGATCAACAGTACGCGTATTGCAAATAATGGAAAAATTCCAATCGAACCGGAAAAGCTTAAAAAATTTGTAGAGAATGCGGCGCTTGTGGTGAATGGGCGGTTTCCTGTGCCAGAGTTTAAAAACCCTGGTTTAGAGGGAGAGATGGCAAGCTTACTTGGAGTGATATACAATAGAGATATGGCTCCAGGAGAAGACACTACGGCAGAAATAGCAGATCGCAATGCCATTGTAATTGGAACATACGGACTTCGACAGCAAAAACAAAATATGAACGCGGAGCGTACAGCAGCAAAAGTGATTAATAAGAAGCTAGCAAGTATAAATAAGTTTATAAAGAACAATAAGGAGGAATTTACTATAATAAGTGAAATCAAAAAGAATAAGGGTGAGTATTGGAATCTGGTAAATGCGGTTGCCAATTCAGGTGCAAAACGATAGTCGCTTAACACTACTGAATTCAAAAGCCCCTCTCGTTGAACCGTACCCCGTTTAATGGACACGGGTAAAAAACTACCCAGCGGTGGCA
>JBBTRI010000018.1 GCA_038065255.1 Patescibacteria group bacterium | reverse complement strand
CGAGTACAAGCGTAGTTGCGCAGAATCCAGGCGGAGAACAGCCGACTGCGACGCCAGTGGCAACTGAGGCGCCCAAGGGACGACTGACGGTGCTGCAGAATTTTTCAGAAGCTGGTGGTAACGGTTCAGGAAGGGTTGATATGCAAACGACGAAGGTTACGCTCTATTCTTTTTTTCTTACCGCAAAAGAACGGGATATCCTGATCAAGGGCATAACTCTGACCCGTATTGGACTTCCTTCTTTTGATGACACACTCTTCATTGATGCCCGACTTGCCACTTCTACAACTGGCGTGGTACAAGCACTTCCATCACTGAAAGATGGGCAGGCACGCTTCTTTAGCGAAAATGGGCTCTTTGCCATCGCAAAAGATCAAACGGTGGCACTCTACTTTGGAGGATCCATGAATGGCTTTCAATGGAATGAGCAAGTGGTTGCAAATTATGCTCAAAAACCTTTTGGATTTTCTCTTAAAAAAACTTCAGATATTCAAACAAATGTTCCTGTGGAAATTATCAGTGCTTTCCCACTGGATGGACCCCTCTTCAAGCTCTGTTGCTATGAGGGAACTCTCGCACCAAACGCCCCTTGACTAGTGAGGGGTTTTATTTTTTCTTAAGTTTCTTTTCTAGTTCTTTGATTCTATCTTCTAATTTTTTTAGCATTTCAAGGCCATTCGCCTCTTTTATACTCAAAAATGTTAGTACATCTGCTTTGTCACTGCCATCATAATTCTCCAAAGATACACCAATCGTCATACCGGGTTTTGTTGCCTTCATTGCTACTCCCGACTTACTTGATGTTGTCAGATAATCGCCAACCTGAATGGAACCGTTTTCAAGTGATACTTTTACAGGGACCTTGCCCGTCAAAGCAACTGCCGGCCTTCGTTCACTGTCTGATCCTTTCTGCGATGTACCCATCTTAAGCTGCGAACCCTCAAAGAGTATCGCTGGAGCGCCAGAAACTACACCAATCACTGTATTTTGATAGGGTTCCGACGATTTCTTTAGTTTTCGCTCCGTTGAGCCAATAACTAAAATTTCGCCAACTTCAACATTTTCTTCTGTATCAAAAAGTTCAGCAACATCAAACCCGATACGCTCTTTTGCTAAGGCGATTTTAAAAGAATTAGTGTTTTGACCAAGAGAGGATCCGGTTGCATTCCTTACATTTATATCACCTGCTACATCAAGCTCATACTCTGGTGCTGTCCAATTAATTCCAACTTTGCCTATGGGATTGATGGTAATTATTTGTTTGGATAGTCCACTTGCCGGTATGGCTTTTATTCCAAAATAATTATCATGTATATCTTTTATACCTGCTTGTAGCTCCCATGTTACAGCACTTGTTCCAAGCCATGTATTCTTCATCCGAATATTTGCCTTATCTACTCCATTTCCCTCTAAATGAAGTTTTGCCCCGGGACTCGCCGTCCCGATGCCGACATTACCCACACTGTCAATAACCATGCGATCAACCTCGAGTGTCACATCGCTAAAATGCCATTTGTCGTCCCATCCAGCCGCATAGATCCCATAGGTTTTGTTTTTTGTCGTATTATTGAACTGAATTCCCGAACCCCATCCAGGACCGCTAGAAATTAATTTCAATCCAACTGTATTATAATTGGCATCACTAACGCCACCTCGAATTGTCAATTTTGAATCCGGACTCGGCGTCCCTATGCCGACGTTGCCATTAGAATTTATAAGAAATTTTGTATAATCTTCCGAACTAGCAAGTCGCAAAATATTAGGATATACATCCAAAGAAAGTCCTGACTCTGCATAAAAATTATTATCTATAACTCCCTTAATCATTATCGCGTTTATATCATTTCCCGTTAACGTCACCCTGTTAAGGCTAGTGAGTTGGCCCATACCAGCAATGACCGTATCGACTGTTGTCCCACTGGGTGTTTTGACAATTATCCTAGTGCCAGGCGCCAACTGATTCCAATCGCCAGATGAAAAACCATACAAAATAGTGGTTGTTCCTCCTAAAGAAGCTACGTCTGTTAATGTAGCTTTGATCGTTTGATTTGATCCACTGCTTATGGAAAACATAGGCAGCCCCTTCACTGTAAGTGTCGATAAATTCTTATCTGTCCCTATCCCCACCTTGCCGCCGGTGAAAAATATATCATTCCCGCCGGCGACTTTCTTCCATAATCCTCCCATCTCATTCCATGCACTACCATTCCACACCTTATAGGTGTGTTCTAACATATTATAAATGGTGAGTCCTTCGTGGATAGCCCCAAGGCCAGTTGCTTGTTCGTATGTCCTTGGGGGAAGAAAGCCTCTGTCTGAAGCGGACATATCCAAAATAGCTTGTGCGGATGGCGTCAGTGTTCCAATACCGACACTGCCTCCTTGTGGTTGAAAGATGATATTTCCATATGTATTTTTTCCATTCCCTCCCGAGATTACAACGCTCCCTCCCGCTCCGCTCTTTTCCACATCTCCCCAAACAGAAGCACCGTATCCTCCCGTGATTGTAATGCCTCCTCCTTCACCTCCCCCTCCTTTATAGACATTATTCGCAGTGTCCCACTCAGGTGTACTTCCGCTTCCGCCCCGAATATTCACCGGTCCTCCTACTTGCGGTGTTTTTGATCCACTACTCGCGCTCCCTCCGCTGATATCTACCATTGCACCGTTATAGCCTTCTGCGCCTCCTCCTGCATTTCCTGCATTTCCTGCCGACAGCATAATACTTCCTCCTCCTCCTGCACGATTTCCTTCGCCATTCGCACTGCCGCCACCTCCCGCAGATATGCCAATACCTCCACCCCAACTACCATTTCCTGTTTGTTGATAATCAACACCTCCGCCATTACCCGCGCCAATACTCACTCCCCCTCCACCAGTGGCATACTTACTCGTATCAGAACCTGCCTGATTCATGCCAGAACTTGCATTGATATTCAGATATCCGCCACCAATCCTATTTGTATACCTTCTTCCTGAAATTTGGTCATCCCATGTAATCAAGCCGGCTTCTTGTGAAGTAATGCGATTTGTTTCCAGTTCTCCGGCAATACTGAGACTACCGCTTTGAAAGCTATTTTTTGGCTCTTTCCCAATTCCTACATTCCCAGTAGTACCTACAGCTAGATCTTGAATATATTTCCCTTGAGATGTATGACCCAATTCAAATGAATTCTTTTTTGAGATATAGTATTTGCTTCCGTTGGGTATATCAATCATATAACCGATGCCAACCACATCAATATGTTCATTATCTGTCTTTTTCTCAACTATCATTGCATTGCCCCCGCCCATGGAACCCATCGGAGGTGTATATCCACCCGGTCCTGTGCCAGATGAATAAACCCTAATAATATCTCCAATGTCAACCTCAGTGTTAAATGCAGTGCTGTCTCCCTCAATCGTCCCTCGAGGCAGTGACATCCCTGTCCCCCCGGTTGGCTGGATGCTTTTTCTCTTCAACGTTCCTGTTCCTTCTTTTTCTGCACTCTGTACTGAAAGTTTCGCACCGGGATTAAGCGTTCCTACTCCAACCATATCCATTGCATTGGGTTGGAAGATAAGAGGCTTGCCTAAGCCTGCTGTCGTTTGAGCGGCCGTATCGTCTGTCGCAAATACTTTCTCCGCTGCAGGCGGTGCACTGCTCAATGTCTGCCAGAGGTTTTTGAAATAGAGCGAAGTGCATTCCCACATCCCACTGCATTGCGGCGCTTGTCGGACAAGCAGGTTCTGCGCTGATGCAACAGAAAAGAATGAGAACACAATGATCCCGGCAAGAAACACTGCAAATGGCATGAAATTATTTTGAGGTTGAGTGTGTGAAATTTGAACAACTCTTACTTGCGGAGATGCTTTCCGCCTCATGCCAACACTTTTACTTGTTGTGATTTTTTTTCGGGGCATACCGTTTTTTTAGGGACTGACAACTGTGCCTCCCGCCCTTCCTCCTGATGAGCCTGTTGTTGTACTGCCATTAGAGGGTGTCAGTGTTGTCGGCGCGGATGGTGTGGTTGAAGCTGCCGCCGGAGCGGTTTGTGGCGGTGGCACCGGAGCTGTAGATGAAGAAGGCTCAGGTGGTGCGGGGGTATTGAGTGGCGTTGGTCCTGGTGCCGCAGTTGGTTGTACTCCGGCACTCTCTATAAGTTTAACCGGCACAGGGATACTTGTTTCGCCCGCATTATTGATTGCCGCAATCGTATATTGAATATCTCCAATATTTTTTATAGTTCCCGTATGATCTGTGATCGGTGATGTGGTATCTTCAAGTACTTGACCCGACCAACTCGACGATCCAGCCTCTCGTGTTTTGCGGGTGATCTTGTACGATGTTGCATTTGGAGATGAGCTCCATGTAATTGTAACATAGTCGGGCATACCAAATGCGGATTTGGTAGCAATTGCTGAAGCTGCAGTCACCGGATCTGGTTGTTCCAAAAGAGAAGGAGGCGGCGTAGGAATGGTGGTTCCTGGCGTTGAGGGTGTTATAACAAATCGTTGATCTGCAGCAGATATCGGCGCCGCACTTTCTATCGGTAATGCAACTTGCCCTGTTGGCGTTGGCGTTGGCGTTGGTGTTGCTTCAGGTGTTCCTGAGGCAGGAGTGGGAAGGGATGCCACCGTGCCCGAGTTTGTGACAGTGCCCCCTGTGCCCTCCCTTGCTTCTACTCTCGTTCCTGTTCCTCCTCCGCCGCCTGCAGATGGTTGTTGCTCTTGCGCGACGGGAATGATGCCAATTTTGGAGAGGAGATCGGCGACAATCGATGTTGTCGAGAGTATGGTGCCTTTATCAGAGGTATACACAAAGAGCCCGCTTGTTGCAGCTGCATCATGAGTTACGGCAAATTTTGCGCCTTTTGTATCTGTCGTCCCTATGCCAACATTGCCATTTGAATTGATAGTTAGTTTATTGTCTACAACCCATTTTTGAGCACCAGTTGTATTATCCCACCAGAGTGTTTGCCCCTGTGCCGTGCCAGTAAGAATAGGACTATCTGCAGTACAGCTTATTACTGTATTGTTCGCTGTGCACCATTTACTATTTGTTAATGTACCGACTTTAGGATCAGCTTCGCCCGCCCATGCAAAACCCCTTGCTGTTTTTTGCAAGAATTGTCCTGCTGTTCCGCCAGACGGATTTGACGGTGAAAAATAATCCGGTGTCCAACTTTCCCATGTCCAACTTTCCGGTGTGGTTCCATTACTCTTTACACGTAACAAATTGCCTGCCGTTCCACCATTCGTAGCATTAGCCAACGACAATCCCGTACCCCCTCTACTAGCGCCAAGCACGCCGGCCCACCCAAGAGCAAATGTGTGCGCTGCTTTTGTTGTGCCTGCAGCTGCGGCGGATACAATAGATAGTGTGACATTAGTATCATCTGCTTTGGCAAAAAGCTGTTCATTATCAGTAAGTCCATTTAAGATGCCAAGTCCTCCTCGATCGGCCCACTCAAGAGTACTTGTAGCGCCGTTCACTGTTTTTAGTTTTAAAAACTGTCCCGCTGTACCAAGCGCAAGTGGAAGAGTATAAGATACATTACCTATTTGAGTACCGGCAACAAATGATGTGCTAAATGCGTTGTCGCCTGCAGAAATAAACTTCAGGGTGCCGGCTGTATTCGTCGCCGGAGGGGTTGCCTCTTTGTCTTCGCCTAATGTTAGGCCTGTAGCGCCTGCCACGTGTAGCGCGGAAGCGGGCGCCGTCGTCCCAATGCCAACGTTCCCCGCATCATCTATAGTAAGTCGGACTGCGTTATGCGATACGTCTTTGATAAGAAATTTTTTAATGCCCTCACTCGCCACTCCGCCGGTTGAAATCAGATCCCATGTGCTTCCCGCAGTATTACTAAACCAACTATTAGAGTTTTCCGGGTTTTGCTTAAGAACATCTGTTGCATCTAAACGAATGTTTGCTCCCCACGATTGCCCTCCATACACATGGAGTCGGGCAGCGGGGGCGGCAGTTCCAATGCCGATCCGCCCGCTTCCGGAAATGGAAACATCACCGCCGCCATTTCCACTATAATTCCAGCCGAGGCCGCTGAAACTTGCCAGTTTTCTGATGATAAAAAATTGCTCATCTATAGCGCTAGCGCTCGGGAGCGGCTCGGCAAGCCTTATTTTCCATGGGTCGTTGCCGCTTTTTGATGAGCCTTCAGTCACTATACTCCCTTTTGTATTTCCAAGTGATTGAACGTAAATATAATCTCCTACGCTGGGGGTGGCGCCAGTTCCAGGATAATTTTCCAATTCGGCTATAGTTGAATCTTTTGCTACTTTAAGGTTTACATTGCCGCTTGAGACGATTTCTTGGCCCGGATTCACCATAAGCATTGGGTTGTTATCACTACTTGGGCGCGCTCCAATGCCAAGCCTTCCATAAATACTTTGATATCCCGATGATTCAATAAAACTATCAGAATATCCGATTGCCGTGGGGCTTTCGGTTAGTATAATGTCATCAATAAATACATTTCCTGCAGTATGAGAGAATGTAAACTCAAGCTCGATTTCAGGATTTCCATTATTTATTATAATGGTATCTGCGCTTATTTTTCTCCAGCCATGCGTTGCATCGGTTGGCATTTGAATGCGCTTAATCTCTGTACTACAGGGTTGATTGATAGCAGCACAGCTCTTGATAGTCGCTTCCGCAACGCTATTTTTTACAACGCTGTCCGCCTTTACCCAAAAAATTACCGAATAGGGAGTGTTTTGCTTAATGGGAGTTCGGTTGTTTTTAAAACGCCTGCTACTGTCTCTTGGTTTTATATGTAAACTTTTTAATCCGGTATGCCATTCACTTGTTGTAATGGCAAAGTTAGTTTCAGTTCCAAATTCAGCATCCCACTGTTCTTTGCCGCCTTCAAATCCTCCATTGCTGAAAATATTATTAAAATGGTACTGTGATAAATCAGGTATACGGGGAGTATCCGCCCAGGAGAGCGCGCCTTGAGCGCCAATCTTGAGAAATTGCCCGTCTGATCCCACTGAGGTTGGCAGAGTATAAGCTACATCACCAGTCTGAGTGCCGGCAATAAAGGATGTAAAGAAAGTATTATCGCCTGCAGAAATGAACTTCAGAGAGCCGGGGGTGTTTGCCGTAGGGGCTGCCTTATCTTCACCTAATGTTAGGCCGCCGGCGGATCCAACCTTCACGGCACCTGCACTATAGCCGATATCTTGAGTTGCGCCGACTTTTTCCCACAGACTCCCTCCGCCGCCGGTCAATTCCGTACATCCGGGTGTATCTACATTGGTACAGAATTTTGTGGCATGCACTCCGCCATCCTTATCAATAATAACGCGGTCAGAGCCAAACCCCCAGATGCGCAGACTTGCATCGCCCGCATTTCCGTCTGATTTCTTATTCTGAACATATAGCGACCAGTGTTGATTGGATGCGAATGCGCTATCTGCAGCATACTGGAGTTGGAGTTCGGGATTACTGGAAACGTCTGTAATTCTCGTTTGAGTAGTTATACTAGAATTGTATGCATTGCTGATTTCAAATAAATTACTTGGATTTGCTGATCCTACGCCAATCCCAATACTCCCGCCTGTGTTTTTTAGAAAGCTATTCGAGCTCCAACCGCCGCTTACATAACGCAGAGTATTCCCATCAGCACCACCTGGCAACGTTCCTCCTTTTTCGCTTGAATTTTCATCGGGACAAAATTTTGATGCCTTAGATGGTTCAGGTGTATTATTTATTGGCGTTACTGTCGACGCTTGTGGCGCTTCACATTTTGTCTCAGAGCATGTTTGTGTGATTGTTTGACCACCTTTACCACTGCATTCATTGCCAGAATTAGCATAACCGCACGCCCATTTATTTTGCGTACAGCACGCAACAGACCGTTCGCTCACCCAGTCTGATCCACTGCAGGTAACGCCATTTTTTTTCTTCTTTCCCCATTTCTCAACGGCGCCACTCCCAGGCTCCTTATTTGCCGGGCAAGCTACTACAACGCTTTCAGTATCAAGGTAGTCACCCGACTCACAGCTTGCCGTACTACAGCTTGATCCAGTTTCTTCTGCGCTCGACCCTGCCGTAAAACCACTATTGTCTTCCTTGCATGTATAGGGCTTGCATGTGCGCTTGTTTTTTCCGCCGTTTCCTTCGCGCCTACATTCCCATGACGTACATGATTTTACATTTTCACTACAACAGGAAGTTTGCAGTGATGTTGAAGGTAAGTCTATACATGTAGTTCCTGATTTTCGTGAAGCAGAATATGTATAGCTCGGCACAGTAGGAAAGGACACCTCTGTTGTTGAGCCCTGAGAACATGTTCGATTATAATTATTCAGACTGCAGCAAGATTTTTCGCGCGAGCGTTTTGCCGTACTGCTGAATGTTGTGGATCCGGAATTTGTCGGCTTACAGCGCGTACCCGAAGGAACAGTACAATCAACAACGGCCTTCCCTGCCGATTGCTGCGCGTTACTGCATGTTTGCGGCCATGGACAGTTTGTATAAGCATCACTCGGTCCGACCGTATCATTGCACGCATCGCATTCTTCCACGACGTTTGCTGAAGGTCTGCAACTGCCTGCTGTCGAGGTATAGACTTTGGTCTTCTTGCCGTCTGTTGTACACGTATATTGATAATCAAATGTTTGGGTAGATGACGTACAGTCTGTTGGACAGGTGATCCCTGCTGTCCAGCTTCGCGTGGCAGTTGTACACGTTGATGGTGCGTCGCTATCTTTATCACATGTTTTTGTGCCGCCATCGCGAGTGCAACTCGAATATCTGCAGTTGGTTGTATAATCATCGTCACTGCAGCCTGCAAGTGCCCATCTGCATGTATCGCAATCAATACCGGTTGCTCCCGATGGAGCTGCTCCAATACATTGTCCGGGAATTTGTCCATCGGGCTTACACCAACTGCTTCCAGCGTCTGCACAATCAAAATTATCTTGTCCAACTTCAATATCCGAATAACAAGCACTCACTTTTCCATTCACAATATTTGCTGTTTTACTTGCAGATGCATTAAACGAAACTTGAGAGAAATATACTGAAAGTGCAACAAAAACCGCAAGCGCTGCCACGCTTCCAAATGTTAGTTTGTGTACTGTGCGTAGTGCCATAGTTATTATTTGCAGCACGCAAATGCTCGCGTGTTATTACATGCAGAAAGACTACTATACCCTCCCTTAGCATCAAAAATCCAAATAGCTGCCTGTGCTGTCGTGACATTTGTTGTCCATCCTTTGCAATCATTTGATGGTGCGGTTGTATAACCAGATGATCCTTTCGATATCCACGCCGATACTCGGGGTGAATCGGCAAATATGGGTAGGTTTGGTTGGCAGTTGATTGTTCGGAGTATTTCTTCCACGGTGCATACATGGGATCCGTCCTTACATTTTTGATTAGCGCTTTTGTAACCCCCTACTGAGCCATCAAATTTTGCCTCTGCATCCCCACTGCCTCGTGAAATGTCCTTAAACACCGCACCAAAGCATGCCGCACCTTTGGCTGGGTCAATGCTGACAAGATTCGTATTTCCATTTGCGCGAATGATAAGATTGTCATTTGTATTATCCATGCCGATAAACCATTTTTCATTGAGTGTGTCCTCTTCTTGTGCACTTGGTGCCATTGTTAGGCGATCAAACCTTATGCCCGTATAAAGTTTTTCGTCCGCTGTTTTTGATCCGGATGCAATCCTCAAAACAGCTGTGTTGTTTTTGTTCAAATATGCATTCACTGCCAATTCTGCAGCGGTCGGACCTTCATCAATATCATGGACAATTTGCATATCTAAAGGGTAGCCAATGCGCTGTACGCCGGCACCAATCGTTTTTCTCACTTGTCCCAAGCCGAGCCTGCCGCCAATGACCGTATCGTATTTAAAATCTTTCCACTCTGCAAGTGGCCCTCCCTTAAGTGCATCAAGCAAATTACTTGCGCCGCCTCCGCCTACGTCGAGCTGGGGTTGTCCTTCCGGATATGCTGCTGTCGGCGGCGTAAGGCTTGCCGCATTCACAATAGCACCCACAATAAATGCGCCCACTACCACCGAGAGTACTCCCAACGGCAAAGAAGCAGGCATTCCTGCCGCCAACTTCAAAAAATGCTCCACGTTTCGTTTCTGTGGATTCATACCATTAAGTATACCACACTGAAAATTACTATGAAATATGTAAAAGTTCTTTTGCTATGCGCACGGCTTCTTTCCGAAAATATGCCTTGATGGTCTTCCAATCCACCTTAAAAAATACCGTGGGCATGGGGTCTTCTTCTGCATCTTCGAAGTATGTAAGGCTTTTAATAAGATGGGGAATATTATGATCCTGAGGATAGTGATGAAACACGCGCCTCACAACATCTCTGAGCGGTTCGCAATGCAAACAATACCAATACAGGTCAAGGAAGTCTCGCTTCCGTCCTCGCTGACTGATGGCGATAATTTTCATAACGGCGATGTCTTTGGGGGGCAAAATACGTACCGTGCCACAACGAACTACTTCTTTTGAGGGTAAAAAAAACGGATAGGCAATCAAGCTCATTTTTGCTTTTTTCAACCTCCCAAATAATGTTCCGTCCTCTTGATGATCCGTCATCCACTCATTGGTTCTCTCTAACAACAGCTCTGTTTCACGCTGATTAAATGATTTTTTGTGAGTAAAAAAATCCAGGTCTACGGATTGGCGATGGCCCACCTGAAGTGCAAGCGCCGTTCCCCCGGCTAAATACCATGGAAAATCCGTAAAAAAAGGCATGGTCGTACAAAGCCTGAATGCTCCCTGTGTAGCCTTTGGGAGTCGGTCGAGGAAAAGGGTATTGCATTCTATTTTTTTTGAAACACGAGAGACCATAATGATTTTGACTTAGCATGAAGTTGGACGCGCGGCAGAGCAAGAACTCGGCGAATAGCTTGCCGCGGATATTGGCGGGTAAGCCATTGCATTTCATTAAGCATGCCATGGTCCAAAATGCGTTCTATGATATAGCGCGCATGTTTTTTTGCATCAATGGTTTTGGGGTCCACATCCCAAAATAATTCTTGGCGGAATTTGATTTTTTTAGGTAGTGTTCGCTTTTTCATACACACTTAAAACATGATTGGACACGCTCTAATCTACTCTAATTATAGCACTTTTTACGCCTTTTGTCCACTTCTGTCTCACTTTATAATCCCCGCAATGCTTTTGAGTATTACGGAACCGATCACCCATGCAAGTGCGATGGTGACAAGGCCAAGTACTGCGAAAAAAACCGTTTTTGACGCTGCTTTTGCTTTGTCCTGCTCCCCGCCGGCAGTCATAAACTTTATCCCGCCATACACAATTGCCCCAACGGCAAAAATACCCAAGATCCCCAAGAGCCAATTGATTGCATTCGCCCAAAAACGCAACGGGCTATAGTTGAGCGCGCCGGAACCGGCACCCCCAGATGTTACGCCAAGCGCGCCAAAAAAATCCGTAGAAGAAGAAACGCATTTTGGCGGAGTGACGCCCGTATTACAGATAAGTCCGGATGGACACTTGTATCGGATGGGTGTTCCCGGTATAGGGGTGCAATTTTGCCCCCCACCCAAAAATGTATCGCTATAGGCCGCATGCACCGCAAACACCGGGGCGCCAAGAAAAAACAGAATACCGAGTGCTGCTATGCTATTTTTAGTAAAAATAATTCGCATACCGATTTTAGAGTGGCTTGATGACTTGTTCTGCAAGTGTCTTTATGACGATATAGCTGAGCGCCCACACAGCCGTGAGCACCACAAGTCCGATAACCGCATCCACCAGCAATCCCTGTGCTTTCTTTGCCTTGTCTTGCTCGCCTCCGCTTGTTACCCACAAATAACCGCCATACATAATAAGACTCACCGCCAGAATCCCGATAAACCCAAAGACAATGGTCAGCGTATTGCTTATTGTTTGTGCCGGCGAGTATGTTGCAGGGTCCAAAGGCTTGGGAAGTATCTTAAACGATTCATTGGTTTCCGTATCCGGTCCGGTTAAAATATCCTGTGTTGAAAGTGCAAGTGCCAAAGGCGCACTCGCCATACTTACTACTATGCATGCCGCTGCTATAATTTTTTTGAATATGTGCAGCATAGAGCCGCTACTTAACAACCTGTGTTGAAATGGTATAGAGCACCCAATAAGAAATGAAGCTTGCCGCCATCAGCACGAGTACGCCAATAACGGCATCGAGGATGAGTTTTTGCGCTTTTTTCACCTGCTCGGGATTGCCTGCCGCAGTCATCCATTGAAAGCCCCCATACACCATGAGCACCACGAAAATAATACCCAAGAGTCCAAAAAACACCCCAATAATTTGCGCAACAATACTGCCAACAGTCGGCGGAGCAGTTGGAGATGCTGCCGGGTTTCCCATTCCATAGAGCCCTGCGCCGGCAGGATTTAATGATTGGGTCAATGGCGGTTGCGATGCTGCGAATACCTGAAACGATCCCAATACAAGTACGAGTCCAAGCGCACCAATACCAAGCGCCAGCACGCCCCTACCCAATGAGTGTCCGACATCATGCATGAGTTGTTTATTTTGCGTACTCATAAAAAGCTTGTCTAGGTCGCGGCTGCGCGGATAGCATTGATAACAAATGTGGATATGGCATAGGCGGAAACAGTGAGAACAAGCCCGATAATGGAGTGCAGCAGCAACTTCTGCGCTTCTTTCACCTCCCCCGGCTCCCCGTGGGCAAGCATCCACTTGTACCCGGCATATACCACAAGGACCAGAAAGATAACGCCCAACAATCCCATCACCCCTCGGATTAATACGCCAATCTGGTAAGGAAGACCGAGTTGGGGGTTAAGCGGCTTAAATCCTGCTATGCCGCCAATCGTAGTAATATCGCCCAAAATAACATCGCTCGGATTAGCAGCAATTGCGCTTGGCGCGCTTGCCAAAAACAACACGCCGAAAAGCGCAATACTCATCATGTTTTGTACTATAGTTTTTTTCATTTCAGTACTCCTGTTCCCTTGGTTAAGAGCCAGACTACAAACTGGGTTATGCCAAACGAGAAAAGCGTAATGATCAAGCCCAAAATAGAATGAAAGATAAACCCCCGCGCTTTCTTGATCTTGTCCTGCTCGCCTTCCGATGTCAGCCACAGCATGCCACCGTAAAACATTAAGATAAAGAAGATCACGCCAAGAACGCCAAGCGCTCCATTGATAAGGTTTCCTACATAGGGAGAAAGTTTGAGGGCGGTATTATACCCTGCCTCGCCTGCTGTCTGCGTCAAACCGAAATCAGCAGCAAGAGCGGCACCTGGAAATGATGCCGCCGCTCCTGTTATCCCGACGAGCGCCCTATTCAAGAGCGCTCCTGTAACCCTTTGAAATCGTACCATTCCTATTTTGTTACTGTTGCAAGTGTATTTATTATCGCCCAGCCGATTACCCACGCAAGCGCAATAATTGCAAGGCCGATGACAGAGTTTACCAGGCGCTTGCGCGCTTCTTTGACCTTGTCTTCAGATTCAGCGGTCATCCACTGCCAACCGGAGACCAAAATAAGGATGACGGCAATGATTCCCAAGAGTCCCAATACAAAATTAATGCCTCTCGCTGCCAGATCTGAAACATTAACAATAGTAGGGTCAAACGTGGCATAGCTAGCGAAATTTCTCCCAAGAGTATTGGCGTTAGCCATATCTGGCGCCAAGGAACCCGCTGGTGGCGCAGCAAATGCAGATGCCACATTCATTACAAAGAGTGCTGTGCCTGCTGCAATACGCCCACCTACGCGTGTGATGTGTTTATGTATCTGCATATTATGAGGTTGTTATCTTCGCGATTGTATTCACAATGGCAAATGCAATCACCCATGCAAGCGCCACGATGGCAAGGCCAATGACTGAATTCATCAACCGCTTGCGCGCTTCTTTGACCTTGTCTTCAGAATCGGCGGTCATCCACTGCCAACCGGAGACCAAAATAAGGATGACGGCAATAATGCCAAGCAATCCAAGAATAAAGTTGATCACCTGCGCGGCTAAACTCTCAAAACTGTTTACCGTTCCTCCCGGATTTATCTGAGCAGCTCCGAATGTATTTGGATCTGCAAGGTTTTTTGCCACAGCATACACTGGACCCAGCCCGGCCGTCAGCAGCACGGTTCCCAAGACAATACTTACAATCAAGTGCTGCAATGCCTTCATATTATTTTGTCACGCCTGCAAGCGTATTGACGATTGCGAAGGCAACAACCCATGCAAGCGCAATGATTGCAAGCCCAATGATAGAGTTAAACAATCGTTTGCGCGCTTCTTTGACCTTGTCTTCCGAATCGGCAGTCATCCACTGAAAGCCGGAGATGACGATGATAATAACTGCAATAATACCAAGTAGTCCTAGAACAAAATTGATAACCTTGGTCGCCAAATCTTTGATATCGACGATGCCGGAAGTACCCGCGGCATTAATAGCGCCAAACTGAGCCGCATTGGTAATGTCTGCGGGTTGAACTGCTGCAAGTACCGCTGCAGGCACTACTGCCGCCCCAAGAACAACGGCATTCGCCGCAAATGCACTGATAGCTGTTTTGAACTTTTTCATAAAACGTTCTCTTCATTAATAATGATTAAATGTGGATAACTTTGATCCAATGATGATAGTATACCAATTTTAGTAAAAACTGCACAAGTATATTCCTCCTCCCTAGCCGGGAATGATTTCGAAAACACGCTGCAGAATCGCATAGCTTCCAAAAATAACGATCAATCCAACCCCTGCCCACAGCATGGTATCCAAGCCTTTTTTCACCTCACCTGATTCCCCTCGCGCCAGTAGCCACTGAAATCCTCCATAAATAAACACAATAAGAGCAATGGTTCCCGTCAAGCCAAGAACGCCTTTGAGTATCATACCGACAATAACCCTGATATCCTCACCACCGGCTATCGGGTTTGTCAGTGTTGTCTGCGCTGCGGCAAAAACCGACTGAGCAATCGCCCAAGCAGCCAGAGCGGCAAAAACGGCACATTGTTGTACGATAGACTTCATGTGAGTTTAATAACAGGGGTCTGTTGCTTGGGACCATTCTGCGCCAAAAATACTTACAATACTGGTAGGAATAGTCCCCTGGGTAATGATACCCGCAAACGTATTGATAATCAACCAACTGCCCAAAATGATCACAATGCCAATAATTGCGTTTCTGATCGTTGTCACGCCGCCTTTTACTTTTTGCGGATCACCCGATGCCAACAACAGCGTAAACCCTCCGACAATAAACATCACAAGTGCAACAGTGCCGGTCAAACCCCAGAGGAGCTTGATGACATTAAAAATAACAATAATAAATGCATTAACGCCATACTTACCGTCCGCACACACCGGCAACAGCCCGCTATTGCCGATTGCGGGCGCTGCATGCGCTATGTTCGCAGCAAGTAGTATACCACCCGACAATAGTATTCCATAAAATATTTTTTTTCGAATCATATCAATATCCTTCCTGGATTTTTTCACGAGCCTTATCGAGAATAGCCTGAAGTTTGGGGCCTTCAGCAGACCGTCCGCCCCCCTTGGAAGCAAGGCTTGCGGTAATTGCCTCTACAAAGGCTTTTTCCATTTGATCAGGGGCTCTGCCATGGTACCAGTTGCGCGCAAAAAGCACCTGTGATGCAAAGGGGCCAACATCTTCTTTTTTCAGCTGGCTTTCGATAAGTTCTCGTAGCGCCGTGGGCCGCCCCGTTTGCTCAAGGTACGGTACCACGTTTTTTGCGGCAGTTGCAAACTGGATAAAATCCCATGCGTAGTCTGGATGCGCTGTTTTTTTGGACACTGCTTCCACCCAATAATTTGCTGCTGTCACTTTGTACGATTCACTGAACTGCGGCATGGGCGTAACGCCGAACCTCACATCAGGAGCGCGTTCGTGGAGCATCTGGGCATGGTACGAATAGCCGAAGAAAAATGCGGTCCGTTTTTGTGCGAAAGCTTCAAAGCTGTCGGGCATGTCTTCGCTCCAGGTATAGGCAGGGCGGATGGGAGACGCAAAGTCGGTATAGAGAAACATGGAGTCTACTGCTGGCATGCTTTCCGGATCTTTAATCTGCGGCACTGCCGTGAAGTCTACCCTTCCTCCTGTTACCATGCGTGTGCCGCGCTGCATCATGATAGTTGCCAAAATATCCGGCGAGCGTTGGATATTTGCTCCGGCGCCGAATGCTGCAGCGGACTGCTTGAGTTCGCCGGTATTTTCATCAACAACGGTCATCTTCTGTACGTCATCCACAAATTCCTGCCACGTATGAGGCGGATCGGCAATGCCGGCGTTGTTGAGGAGGTCTTTATTGTAGTAGAGCGCGAGTGTATCGATTGCCAGCGGCAGAGCCATGATCTGCTCATTACCGTCGGCATCATGGCGAATAACATCATCATTGGCTGTATCAACAAACTGCCTCCGCATGTCCGCACCCGTCAACCCCTTTGTCACCATAATCTGGGGAACTTTTTTCTTCTGCAGCAGTCCTTCTTCAACAAGCGTGGCCGTTGTCATTTGCGGCAGCAGGGGCAGCAGCTTGGTGAAGTGGTGATCGATATCATTATTGGGAATGGAAAAGATATCCGGTCCGCGATCCTCTGCGAATGCTTCGAGAAGTGCGCGTTCATATTCTTCATAGCGGAAGCGCTTATACTCTATTGATACATTCGGATGGAGCTGGCTATATGCCGTGATTATCGGCGCAAGCCTGTCTTGTTCATCAAAAACCCGCCAGTATTGAAGCACAACCGGCTGAGATGCTTGTTGTAAAGCCTTGCCGCCTCCGGTTGGACCCGTACACTGGGCGCCGATAAGTGAAAAACTCAACACAAGTACAACCCCGGCCATGCCTCGCTTCAGAAATGTATAGTTCGGTGTTTTCATAGAGTACGTATTAAGCAATAAATCCCAAAAGTGCGCCAACAATACCACACAATGAGATAAACGGCAGAGCAGGCAGTGGTGCACGGGAGCTTGTTAGCCAAATGTGGTTGAGTAGCACGCCAAAGCACATACCAACAATGGCTGTCCAACCGGCAATCGGGCGCTCTGCATAGGCGCTTGCTGTCAAAAACATAGGGAGCACAATATCTCCCCCGCCAAGAATAAGAAACCCCGATCCCGGCTGTACCGCCATGAGCCCCGCTCTGAATTGACGGATATGCTCCGGAATAATAAGTGCGAACGTACAATTCCGTTTAATAAGTTCATGCGCCATCACAATCATGTGCTTGGTAATAAAGACTGCGATGATATCGTAGAGGGATAAAATAACCAAAAGGACAATGGCAAACGACCAATGGAATTGCAAACCAAAAATTGCGCCAATGCCGGCACCCGCAAAAAGCACGATGAGGTCATGGATCCATACCACAGGCAGCAAAAAGAGCCCGAGAATAAACACAATCGCAACGATTGCAGAAAGTGATGTCGGAAAGACAAGTTCAAACAGTTTCAGTAGGCCGGCAAAAACAACTGCGACAAAGAGCAATCGATACAGCAAGTTGCCACGATACACATGAAAGAGAATGAGAAAAAAAAGCGTGACGGCAAAAAAGAATACCAGAAAATACATCACTGACATGCCATCGAACAGCGGCGTAACGGCAAATGTGCGGATAGACGAAAGCTGCTCGGCGACAAAGAGCGCCAAGCCCTGCGCTACAGCGAACAGCGCAACGGTATACAAAAAAAGTTGAAATTTAAAAAGTCGTCGCATGGGGTTAGCGAAATGCGCGCTGAATGGTTTGGAAAAGCAGTGCAAGCGCACCTAGTGTTAGCGCAGCGACTACAATACCGGCTCCAATCATCACGCGCACTTTATGTTTCATACATCCCTATCGTACCATGTTTTGCTTCATCACTCAAAACTCTGAGATGTCGCGCGGCGCAAAAGAATCAATTGTCCAATCGACGGTGATGCGGATGCGTTTCTCGAATGAGAGAATTTTTCCAAGATAAATGGTGCGCCAGAGCCACCATGCAAACGGACCGGAAATCTTAAAGGGGCCTATTTCGGCACATGCCATCCATCGCCCCAGCGAAATCAGCATGCCGGATGGTTTGTAATAAAATGTTTTCAAGGGTTTGATGTTCATGTGGCGATATATATTTTCTGCAACAACCGATGCCTGTTTCACGGCCACTTGCGCCAATGCCGGCACAGGTCTGTCTTCGCCCTTATTGGTAAAGCATGCGCAATCGCCAAGCGCAAAAACAGAATCAAAATCCACGTGCTGCAATGTCTGTCGCACGCTCATGCGCCCAAACGCATCGCAGGTAAGACCGGACGATGAATTCACTTCATAAGGCGTTACTCCGGCAACCCAAACGACCGTTGATGTTTCAATGCGTTCGCCAGTGGAAAGGATCACGTGATCACTCGCCACCTGCCCGACAGATGTCTCAAGCCGCACCGTCACACCCTTTGACCGCAGTGTGCGCAGCGCCTTGCGACGGAATTCGCGAGAGAACTGCCCAATAAGTTCAGTATCCCGATGTAATAGAATAATCTCTGCATTCTCAACAATGCGAGCGCCATAGAGTTTTTTGAATGTGTCATAGACAAATTCCGCCATTTCCGCTGCAAGCTCCACGCCAGTCGGCCCTCCGCCAATAATGCATATTCTAAGTAGGCGCCTCCTCTCTTCAGCATCCGCAACGAACAGTGCGCGCTCAAACAAACGAATATAATGCTTTTTTATCCGCAGCGCGTCGGCAAGAGATTTGAGTCCGAATGCATGTTCATCCGCCCCCTTCACCCCAAAATAATTCGTTTTTCCGCCAAGCGCCACCACGCAATAATCATAATCAATGGGCCCTGCTGATGTCATAACCATCTTTTGGCTTGGCAACAATTGTTCAACACGCGCTAAGTGAAGCTTTGTTTCACAGCATGGAAACAGCTTGCGCAATGGTTCGAGTGCATGCTCGGGAGATATACCGCCCGTTGCTATCTCATGCAAAAACGGAGTGAACAAAAAATAATTATGTTCGTTGACAATCACAATCTCCACATCTTTCGTGCCGCAAAAGAGCTTGTGAAGATGTTTATAGGTATAGACGCCGCCGAATCCTGCGCCAAGGATAAGAATGCGTGTGTTTGTTCGTCGAGTCATATGCATCAGTGTATCAGATACCCCCTAGCGCTGCACGCTTTGAAGTCGCACAAGCTGCGCCGTGTGCAGTAATGGTGGCGACAAGCCGTCATCGCGAACATCAAAACTGCGGTCAACAATAACTCTGACCTCTTTATGATAGTGTTCAGCGAGATACTTTTTGAGTATTTCAAGATATTCGGGCAACGCCACAAGATATACATTTGGATTATCCACGGCATCGCTATACACGTCATGAATACCATATTTAGCAAAAAGAGCCCTGTCGTAGGGCGAGCGCTGCGGCCATCCATTTCCGGCGATATCCCTCTCTCGATAATCGTGGAGAGTATCAAAAATACTTGTCCAGTGCATTGGCAATGACGAATCCCAATTGAAAATAAGTTTTCCTTTTGGAAGGCTGCTAAGAATTGCGGCGTACTGAGCTATGCGCACATCATTCAGGCGCGCAAATGCCGCCCATTGCACCACAAAAAATATCATTGGCACAGCACAGAGGATTGCAATTCCTTTTGAAGAGAATGTGTCATTGTTTGAATCTTGGGGAAACAGATACAACCCATAGATCGATATGGTCAGAAGAAGCGGGTACACAAACCTGCTGGGCAGCTGCCTTCCCAAAAATGCCAAATAGAGCATAAGAAGAGCTCCAAGAACAAGAAGCGAACCATACGCAAACAGCCTCCCTTTTTTTCGCACTACGGACACAAAAATAAAGAGTTGAAATTCCAGAAAAATCAATAGCTCCAAACTGTATTCTGATAATTGCTTAGCAAGCGTATTGAGCGTAAAGAACACTCCCTCACGAGAGAGATTTTTTTTTAAAGCACTAGTGAGAACCCCCGCCACTGCTTCTGTTGAAAATCGCTGCTCATCGGTATAAAACCATGTCGTCAGCATAGTGTAATCATTCTCCGACCAGCCAAGTGTGCTATAGTATTCTTTATTTTTCTCATAATTGACAATGTCATACGCGTGATAGTATGCCTGCACAGAGCTCCAGTGCATATATTCTTTCCAGTCATCGGATTGGGCATACACAAAAGCAGATGAAGCTCGCAACACAACATACAAAACGACAATACCCCCCAGATACATCCCTAGTGTGCGTCTCTGCGCTTTGGAAGGCGCGGTGCACAGAGCATACAGCATCAGCGGCAGTGCCAATGCGGCAGTGTACAAAAACGCATTCTCTCGAAGAAGAAGGGATGCCACAACAAGAACCGCACCAAGAGCAAAAGAGTGGCGAGGCGCGCCCCTTGGAGCTATGGCACCGCAACAAAGCGCAACACATCCGCTCATCCCAGCCAGGCTTGCAATAGCTGTGTATTGTACAAAAAGCACTGCAACGGCATACACGCTACCTATATAGAGTGTTGCAACGTATGCCACTAGTGTTGTACCATACCGAGATTGTATGCACCGCGTGATACAATAGAGGGAGAGCGCAAGGATCACCAAGGACGCGACGCCATACCAAGGAATGTTGGGAAATAAAGCATAGAGTTTTGAGAGAATAAATCCATAAAATGGATGAATATAGACAAGTCGCTGATTTGGTATTCCATCATACGTGCCGCTTGCCATGCGCGCCATACTCACATCATCATTCGTATTGTATATTGGAGAAAATACCATTGCTACTACCAACACAACACCAAGCGACAACCACTGAGGTTGCCTGATCCATTCAATCAATTTCCAAACGCGAATATGCATCTTTTTGAAATTCCATTATTTTATAATTCTCTACGGGGGATTATAGCCGGAGATCAGATTGGCACCAAATCATTCGTTCGATCCTGGATCTCTTCCATGCAATGTGGTTCGATTGTTGATATCGGCTGCGGAACGGGGGATTTTTTTGACCCAAGCCTCACGCTGCCCTATGCGGGCATCGATTCAAATGCTTTATACATTAATCACGCCAAACGCACCTACCGCACATATTCCCAAGCGCAGTTTGTATGCGATAATGTCCTCACCTCACCGCTTCTCTCATCGCAGTACCATGAAGCTGTGTTACTTATCAGCGTCATGCACCATCTGAGCGATGCTGATTGCGAACAACTATTTCGGCTCATAGCAACAATGCGGCCGAAGGTGTTTTTGATTGCAGACATTATTCCCTACCCACCCGGACGCCTGCAGCGATGCATGGTGCGTTTGGATAGAGGACACTACATACGACCTCCCGAAGAAAAGCTTGCGCTTGTACAACGCTTTTTCTCTATCATCCATTCGGAATTCATCAATTCGCGACTTGCTATCCAACACGGCATTGTGTGTATACCACTTCAAATCTAGTATATGCCCTTCTTCATAAAAAAAAATAATTACAAAACCGAAGAATGCTTCCATGATGAGTGGGCACAGAGCGCAAATATCCATAATTGCGATCCGTCTGCGCAGTTTCAATGCGCAACAGCTCCAGAATACCGCTTCATTGCCGACGCACTATCTCCCATGAATGGGAAAAAAATTCTCGTACTTGGCTGTGGGCTTGGCGAGGAAGTCGTCTATTGCGCACTACAGGGGGCGCGAGTTACTGCACTTGATATCTCAACACAAATGCTTGAGCACACCAAGCATCTTGCACGGCGGCATGGAGTTGAGCATTTGGTTTGTACCATCCATGGATCCGCTGAACAGTTCCGATGTGCCGATGCTCCTTTTGACGCCATTCTCGCATGCAATATTCTCCACCATGTTGATATTCAAAAAACTCTTGATTGCGTAACGCAATCACTCAAATATGGAGGAGTATTTGTTTTTTTAGAACCCCTCGCGTATAACCCATTGATAAATGTCTACCGTGCCATGGCCTCAGATGTTCGCACCGACAATGAGCACCCCTTGACATTTAGCGACATACAATTAATAAAAAATTATTTCTCAAAACTAGAAATCAAAACTTTCCATCTATTCACGCTCTTTATTTTTGTATGGTTTTTCATCGGCGAACGAATTCATCCGAACAATGAAAGGTACTGGAAAAAAATTATCTATGATGCAAAGTACTATAAAAGCGCTTTTACAATTCTTTCTCGAATTGATCATTTTGTGCTGCGGTTTCTCCCATTCCTCTCTCGTTATTGCTGGGTAATCGCGGGAAAAGCCATTAAAAATTGATGTGGTTTGATGGTGCTCTTTTACTCTCAAAAGCTTTGAGGAAACGGTTCCAATCGCGCCACTTTATTTGCGTCTGCTTTTGAAATAATATAATCGATCATATCCGAACGGAGCTTTCCAATCTCGTTCTTGAGGTCTTCTTTTGTAGCCATTTTTGCCTCAATTGAGGTTATTTTCCCTTCTACTGAGGTCATTCTTCCTTCTACTCGTGCAAGATCCTCTTTTGAGGCAGTGTTATCAAATCCTTCTTTGATCATCCGTGCAAGTTCCACATTAGTGATATCCTGTGGTGTGGCTTGAGACATAAAAAATATATGATTAGAGTGTTTATTGAGTATACCACTATTCTATGTGATTCTCAATAGTTCTTTGGGACGCAGCAATGAAAGATTGTCGCGGTAGTCGACCGGCATATCAATAATAGTCGGTTTCCGTTCGCGAAGTGCTTTTTTAAGTGTCGGCGCAATCTGCGATGGTTTCGTAATGCGATAGGCGCGCGCACCAAAACTTTTTGCAAATGCCACGATGTCCGGATTGCCAAACTCAACGGCAAATCCTTTGCCGTATGCCTCAAGTTGTTGAATTTTTACAAGATTATAACTCCCATCCCGCCATACCACATGCACAATCGGTGCCTTCAGACGCACGGCTGTTTCAAGCTCTGTAGCGCTCATCAAAAACGAACCATCCCCGGAAATTGAAAGAATGGGAACGCCCGGACGCGCCAGTGATGCGGCGATTGCCCACGGCAACCCAACCCCCATTGTCTGAAATCCCATACTGAACAGCAGTGTAAGTGGTTCGTAGGAGAAAAAGTATTTCGCCAACCACATCTGGTGCGCGCCCACATCGGAAATCACGATTGTATTGTCAGGCAGCACGCGGCGTGCTTCATAGATAAAGCGTAGCGGATGAACAGGGCTTGTTGAGCGATGCTTGCCACGCTCCTGTTCACTTCTCAATAGTGCTTGGGCTTTTTTCACTGCTGTTGGCACACTGAGTGAATGTCGAGACACGGAAAGTCTGCCAAGGTTTTCTGCAATATGTCCGACGAGTTCCACAACAGGCTGGTATTCCTGATCAGTGTCTGCAGGAATATCATCAATATGAATCACATTTTTACCGGGTGTGCATCCCCAAAGCGCAGGAGTATACTCCACAATGTCATACCCAATCGTTACCACAAGATCAGCTTTCTCAAGAGCAATATCACCTGGCTCCCGGGCTTTCAGGCCAACACGTCCGCAGAACAAATGCGCTAAGTCTCGCGACACAACGCCTGCCGCTTCGAATGTTCCAACAACAATCATCTGATGTCGTTCCAAAAAATGCCGTACCGCGATGGCATTATCTGGCGTACGCGCGCCAAGACCAAGGAGCACCACGGGAAAACGAGCTTTACGCAACAGATCTGTCGCTTGAAGCACTTCTTCTGCGCTTGCCATACTCTGCGGCTCTGTGCCATGGTGGGCAATCGGAACCGCGGATGTGAGCGCTGTCTGCACATTGATAGGCAGCGCGAGGTGCACCGCTCCTTGGTGGGGTGAAAGTGCAATATGAAATGCGGTTGAGACAGCTTCCGGTATGGAGTGGGTATGAATAACATCCGCGCTCCATTTGGTAACGGGGCCATAGAGCTCGGCGGTCAAAATAGTTTGATGTGTTTTTTTGAAATGTTCGGCAGTTGATGTTTCGCCGGTAATAACAAGTACGGGGTCTCGATCGGCTGTTGCTGTTGCAATACCGGAGAGCGCGTTTGTTGCTCCGGGCCCCGCCGTCACCAAGCAAACGCCGGGAGTGCCTGTCAGGCGCCCCCAACACTGCGCCATGAATGCGGCATTCTGCTCATGCCGGCATAGAATGAACTGTGGCGTACTGGAAACAGCGTGCTCACTTCGGAGCACCTCAAGAATCGGCATGATAGCGGCACCAGGAATGCCAAAAATATATTTCACGCCCTGAGTGCGCAGACAATCAATTAGAAGCTCTGCACCGCTGCGCTGTTTTGCTTTTTTCATAGGGGGGTGCTGTAATAATTCGATAGACTCTAGGATAGAATACCACCTCCTTATGCAGCTCACAACAGTACACTACTTGCTTCAGCGCAATAGAACGCTCATTATTGTCGGTGCACTCCTTATTGGCACGTTCACACTCTTTGCATGGCTGCGGCAGGAACCGGTTTTTCTTGACGGCGATCCATTCTACCATGCAAAAATAGCCCAGCTCATGATCGAACAGCGTGGTATCATCAAAGAATTTCCATGGATTCCCGGAAGTGTTCTGGAACAGCATTTTACCGACCATCATTTTCTCTACCACGTTCTTCTCATACCCTTTGTTGCCATGGTGGGAGATCCCCTTATTGCCGTTCGAATTGCAAGTATTTTTTTTGCCTCAGTATTTGTTGTATGTTTCTACTTTCTTCTTCGCTACTATTCCGTCAGAGCTCCGTTTGCATATACGCTTCTTCTCTTGATAAGCCCAATGGTCATTTCGCGTATCAATCTTGATAAAGCGCCGGCAGTGTCTTTGATTCTCCTCCTTGCCGGGTTGTATGCCCTTGCAGCACAGAAGAAGTGGTTATTATTTACCCTATCATTCCTCTATGTATGGCTCTATGACGCATGGCCTCTATTTTTTATTGCCTCGTTTCTGTGGTGTTTCGCGGGTAGTGCCGCACGTCAATTAGATCAGCATAGGTTTCAAATCGCATCTTTTTTTAATCCACGGGTCTATGTCTCGTTTTTTTTCTGTGTGCTTGGCCTTGCTGCCGGCATTATCATCAATCCATACTTTCCTGACAATCTGGCATTTTTTAAAACACACTTGTTTTCCATCGCACTTGCAACAAAGGGGTTGGCATTTGGCATAGGGCAAGAATGGTTTCCCGTTGAGCCATTTACCTTTATCCGATCGAATATCTTTTTTTCTATCCTCTGGCTCTGCACAATAAGCTGGTCGATCGTCCAGATTTTGTCGATGTGCGGAAAGCTTTCGCTTTCCAATTCCGCCCGCACTCCTTCGGCCTATTCGCAAGCTTCGCTTTTTTTTGGAAGTTTTTCCATCCTTCTTTTTCTCGCCACGGTAAAATCCCAACGCATGGCAGAATATTTCATTCCCATTGGCATACTCTTTATCGCGTGTTCGCTCCACGACCTTATGGGTGCCTTCTCATGGGCGCAGGTCAAACAAGCAGCTAGTCATATGAGCAGTGAAAGCCACTTAGCTCTCAAAGTGCTTGGCAGTATGACTGCGCTTATAGCTGCTGTATATATTTTCAATACGCATAGTTGGGACTACAGCTTATTTTTACGGATGACACGAGATGCGCAACGATATCCCTTTCATTCCATGCAGCGCGTAAGCGAGCACATGAATGCGCACATTCCTCGCGGGGCCATCATCGCTACAAATGACTGGTCATTCTTTCCACAGCTCATGTATTATGCGGATTCGTTCCGTTATGTGTGGGGGTTGGATCCGACATTTACCCATGATGCTAATCCCGAAAAATACACTACGTTGTTTTCACTAGTACGAGGCGAAAAAAACGATACCGCAGCAGAATTATTGAAAAAAGAATTTAGCGCTTCTTATCTACTTCTTGCAAAACAAGACAAAGAACCACTGAAGGCATTTTCGGCATACGCCGCAAAAAGCTCATCGTTTAAAAAAGAATATGAAGACACCGAGGCGATCCTCTATGCAATCCGATAACAAACGCATGTATGTAATGATCGTACTGCCAATCCATAATGAAGAGGCAATCATTGAACGAGCGGTGGTGCAGCTCCATAGCCATTGCACGGCAACACTTGCAGATATGCACTGGACAATTGTTATCGCGGATAATGGCTCAACAGATGCGAGTGAGGATATTATTAAACGCATTGCATTGGGCTATCCAAATATTTTGTATGATGCGCGGACACCGCCAGGGCGAGGCGGCGCCCTGCAACAGGCGTGGTCGCTGTTTGACGCGGATGTCTATGTCTATATGGACTGTGATTTAGCCACCGACCTGCGCTACTTGCGCGAATGCATTGATGCTATCATGCGCAATAAGTATGATATTGCGATAGGCTCACGACTTGTCACTGGATCATGTGCACACCGCTCTGTGTTGCGCACCGCTTGCTCATATATGTACAGTATCGTGCCCCGCCTATTTTTTCCTTCGTTTCCTATACGAGATTGCCAGTGCGGTTTTAAAGCAATCTCGCATCGCACAAAAAAAGAGTTGCTTCCTCGCGTTCAAGATCAGTATTGGTTTTTTGACACCGAACTTCTTATACGAGGACACTATGCCAACTATCGCATTATGGAAATGCCTGTGTGGTGGAAAGATCAGCGCTTTGCACAACGAAAAAGCAAGGTGCGCCTCATTCATACGGCGCTGGGAAATATTGCCAAACTATTCGAGCTTAAAAAAAATCCCGACCTTCGCCGCTAATGGCTGGCCGGGAAATTAGAAGAATGGGAGTTGTTTCATCATCTCTCTGCTTGCTGCGGCACGTGCTGCCTGTCTTGTCGTAGCGACTGCCTGTCCTCGCACGCTCTCGTTGCCCGAACGGAATGTTCCTACTGCCGTAATGCCATCATGGGGACCGCTATATGTATAGTGTGGCAATTCCATGTCGCGCCGGAATGCAAATACACTTAGTGGATCATCCTGATAAAACAAATCTGTTTCACCATAGAGCTGCTTATCCCGTACAAAACGCCGCAAGATGGTGAGCATATTCTGCGCTGCTCGCTGGCATGCGATTTTTTTTCTTCGCGCATTACATGCACTGCTTTCCAATACATAGCCATCGACAAACACCCTGCACGTGGCCGAAAATTTCGGCTCATCAGCGGTGTCGATTTCACGGACACTATAGCGTGGTAGCTCCCACTTACATGAACCACAGAGGCGGCTAAGCTCATCTCTCCATTTTGTGTGTTCTAAAACAGGTTTTCTTCCCATTGTGTATGTACAATACTACCTAGTACATACCATATAATAGTCTCTCTGTCAAGACACGGCTGTTGGTGGCCTGCGATTATGAAACACATCAATAATGTTTTGTGCGGCGATGCGGCTCATTGCTGTGCGCGCTGCAAGAGTAGCGGATGCGATATGGGGTGTGAACACACAGCGATCATTTTTGAGAAATGCTCGTGCGTCTCGCGCCAAGCACGCAAGCGATGGTTCACATTCATAGACGTCTGTTGCAAACCCTCCCAACCAACCCTTCGCAAGCGCCGTAAGCACTGCGTGCTGGTCTACAATCGCCCCTCGGGATGTGTTGACAAGCAGCGCCCCTTTCTTCATGGCACGCAATGCTTTAGTATTGATCAAATGCCGCGTTGATGGCAGAAGCGGCACATGGAGACTCACAATATCCGACTTTTTTAAGAGTTCTTCTTGTTCCACAAATACGGCGTTATACTTTTTTTCAAATACTTCATCGCGACGCACATCATGGTAGAGAATGCGTGTTTTGAACCCTTCCTCAAGCCGCTGCGCTACGCTTTTTCCAATCCTTCCCAATCCCAACAGTCCGACAGTTTTACCCGTAATGCCTTCGCCGACAAAAATCATCGGGTCCCAACACGCGTATTTCCCTTTTCGTACAAATGTATCGGCAGCAACGATCCTCCGCTCTAGGGCAAAGATAAGGGCAATGGTATGGTCCGCAACTGCATCCGACACCTCATCACATGGGGTATTGGCAACAACAATCCCTCGTTTTTTGGCAGATGCGATATCGATATTGTCATACCCAACGGCAAAATTGGATATGACCACTAGCTGTGCGCCTGCCGCACGAATAACATCTTTATCGATATGGTCAGTAAGCAAACACAGGAGCGCGTCATAGCTTGCAACTGCTGCCTGTAGTTCTTTTTTTGACGGTACCGTTTTTTTGTTTCTCACAACAACACGGTAGCCTTCGTTGCGAAGCATTTCAATGCCGGTTGATTGTATCGGACGTGTAACAAATATTTTTTTCATATGTTATGTTAGATTACGTCTTCGTGCCGTCCGCACCAAAGAACGAGAAGCAAGCATCCATCTCCTGCCGCTCCCGTATGGATAGAATGGGGTTCGTTTATTTTCAGTTGTCCTGTTTTAGCCGTTCCGAAATCATCTTTATACTCACCTTCTAAAACATACATCCATTCAGTGCACGGATGCTGATGTTTTTTGAGTGCTGCTCCTTTTTCGATTTTGAATAATGTAAGATATTGGTTTTGTTCTTCGTTGTGCGCCAATTCTTTTGTATAAACGCCATCGGCACGGCGCTGCCATGGCAGAGAATGCGGATCAATAATATGAAACGGGGTCATAATCACATGGGGCTATTACTGGTTCGCTGTCAGCGAAATAGTGAGCGACACCTCTTCATCAACACTCGCTACAAACGGCACACTGGGCACCACAATACCATAATCCTTTCGCTGTATCTTTGCACTTGCAGTGCCCTGTATCGAATCTTTGTTTACCACAACACTTCCACTAAACACAGCGGGGCGCGTAACGCCGGCAATGGTAAGGTCGCCCGCCAGTTCAACAGAGAAAGCTTTGCCATCTTCAAAGGATTTGGGTAGGCCCGTGATAGTTTTTGGAGTAAAAATAATAAATTCATTCCCTGCGTCATCGGCTTTAAAGATGAATTTTCTAATCATGAAATCACGGCTCGAGCTGTCGGTCTTAAACGTTTGCGCATTTACCTTGATGGGGCTCAGCACTGTTTTTGATGGCGTAAGGCGATCAAGAGTAATAGTACCGCTCACATCATTTGTCGTACCAGTAGCAGTAAAAGGTGCTCCTCGCAATGTCTCCCCAATGCTGAATGATGCGCTTGTTGGACTTGTTATGCGATAGGTCACCGGCACAGGAATATTTGCCGCCCCTGCAGAAATTGTTTTCGTAACAGTTAGCGTTTGGGGCTTCTGCGCTTTGGGTTGCTTCGCGGGTGGAATCAGCTTTTTTGATGGTACTTTTTTTGCAGGCATGTGTCTTGGTGACGTCTTCGCTTTTGACGATGCTTTTTTTGCCGATACTGCGGGCTTTTTGGTTGCCACCTCTTTTTTTGATGCAGCATCAACACTCAACCCGGTACACGCCAGCATAAAGGCAAGTGCAATAACCGCTATCAATCCTCTTTTCATATGTTCAATGTATTAAGAATGAATACTGTGTAAGTATTACACATACCCCTATGCTCGACAATCACACGCGAGAATCTAAATCGCATCCCAAAGGATAGATACAATAATGCGAAATGTTTTTGCCAGTAGCGGACTGGTAAGCACGGTAGCAAAAATAGGCTCTCGCAATGTCACCAGAGCAATGTGTTCGTCCCACAATAACACATCTGTCGGCAGCTCTTGATATTTTGGGGGCAGCAGCTTCACATCATAGAGAGCGCCCATGATTTTTTGTGTGTCTGGCGCAGTTTTTATTCCCGAATCATGGCTCAATATATCTTGCAACAAAATTCCTCGCTCCTTCATGCTCTCCGTATAGGTACGAAAAAAATGCGGGTCAAGATCGGAGAGTTCTTTTGTAGAGCCGATTGCATAGATTTTTTTCTCTCGGACAGAAAGCGTCAGCCAATACACTTGTTTTACTTGATCAAACCCTTCATAGAATTTAATTTTGGGTTTGTTTTTTTGGACAGTATAGAGTCCGCGTAGATCGGGTAGTATGCGACTGACAAGCTCCTTTTTTTCTTCAAGTGAACGCAAGAGAGACTCAGGATCAGCCGCCAAATACGCCTTTTTCTTTTTCTTTTCTTGCTCGTGCAAAAGACCTTTTTCTTTTAAATCACGAAGGATGCCATAGCAATTCGTCCTTGCAATACCGGTTCCTTTGGCAATAGCAGGTGGGGTGGAAAGCCCATTTTCCAATAAATAAAGGTAGACTCGTATTTCTGTACGGTGCAGTCCATAGGCTTTTAAATCATCTTCAAGACTCATAGGTGGTTTTTTAGTTTGTCATTTATTATTATATCACATAAATAATATATTTCAAGTACATTTAAAAATATGTCGACTTTTTGACATGTATATTATTGACATTTAGTGAAAAATAGGATAGACTTATGGGCATTACCTATAACGGCATGAGTAATGCCAATACATAAAAGTATGAAAACATACGCAAAAATACTTCTAGGTCTTCTCATTATAGCCGGGATCGCCATAGTCATCTTACGATCCACCCCAGCCCCAAAACAGGGACAGGTCACTGAGATTAAGATTGGAGCGGTCTATACGCTCACAGGAATTATATCGGATATTGGAAAAGCGCTTCAGGAAGGCTCCGAACTTGCGAAAGAACAAATAAATTCGCGAGGGGGCATCAACGGAAAGAGTATTACTATTATTTATGAAGATGATCCTGACTATAATCCAATAAAGGCAGTATCGGCGGCACAAAAACTTATCAATGTAGATCGTGTTTCTGCCGTGATGGACATGGCATACACCGGCCTTGCAGCCATGCGCCCCATTGCAGAGGAAAAGCGCGTGCCGATTATAGACGTTTTGGATGCATCTGATCAGATTAGTACGTTTGGTGATTGGATATTTGGATCAGGAATATATGATGACGGCGTAGGAACGCAAGTGGCTCAGTTTGCATCAAAGGAACTTGGAGTTCAGCGCGCCGCTCTTCTCGTAGGTAAAGACGAGTATCTTCAGGCAGTTGCCGGAGGATTCTCGCAAGAATTTACCCGCAGTGGTGGCACCATCACGCTCCATGAAGAGTTTACTGTTGGCGATGCGGATTTCCGCACGCAGCTCCTTAAAATCATCAACAGTGGAGCTCAAACAATCTTTGTTTCGCATCTTGGCGAAGGCGGACTCATTGCAAAACAAGCAACGGAGCTTGGCTACAAGGGTACATTCCTCGGTAGTGATCCGTGGAGTTTGGGCGATGTGGTCAACGTTGCAGGCAGTAGCCTGGACAATCGAACTTACTTTGGCCTCTGGCGCAATTTCGACGAACAAACAGATGCGCAAAAAATGGTTGTAGAACAGTATAAGCAAAAGTACAATAAAGATCCGGGCGACTATCTCTTCTATATCTCGCTTGGCTATGATGGCGTAATGACGCTCGCAGATGCAATCAAAAAATCTGATGGGTCGAGTGAGGGCATTCAAAAAGCTCTCTACTCAGTAAAAAATCTTCAAGGCCTAAGTGGTGAGATCACCATCGATCCGAGTGGTATCAACCGTGATCCAAAGTCCGCAATAGTGATGTACAAAGATGGCGCTATTGTACGGTATAAGAAATAATCATAAAGCCTTCTACCATTCAGTGCTGTAAAACCCCTTGTTCGATCAGGGGGTTTTATGACTTTCTACTGGATAATTTCCCGCATGCCATTATGTACTGTGAAGAGTGAATACTCCGAGTCTTTTCGATCATTCTTTTCATCAAAGGTAATAGTTCCACTTACTCCATCATACTTTACAGTTTGGAGATATTTCTGAACTCCTTGAGCTGAATATCCATTTGTTTCAACTCCCTGTGCAAGAAGATGGATTGCGTCGTAGACGCCGAGACAAATATTTGTCTGTGCACACTCACTGCCAAATGTTTCTTTATAACGACTCAGGGTTAATAAGGATTCTTCTCGTTGATGAATTACATAATCTCCGCCAACTGCTCCCTCAAGGATGTTTGCATATTTTTTCACAAGATCTGCTGCTTTGAGCACATTATCATTAATTAAAAGTTTTGGTTTAAAACCAATTTGTTCCATCTGAATTAATATCATTTCTGCGCTCGTAGTTGTTTGGGGGCTCACAAAAAATATATCGATTTTCTGATCTTTCAGTTTTGAAAGTTGAGTCCTTACATCTATTGTTTTACTCCCAAATGATTCACGTATCATGCGTACCCCGGAATCTTTCAGTGATTCTTGGAGCGATAGATTGAGTCCCTTTGCATAATCAGTTTCTTCATAAAGAACACCTACGGCTGTATAGCCTACTTTTCGAATGTGTTTAGCAAGGAGGTTAGCTTCCTTAGCATCCGATGACCAATTTCTAAAAACATACGGAGATACCCCAGTTATTTTTGGTGTTGTTACAATCGTACCCAGTAAAAGCGTTTGTTCTTTTTCGAGATTAGGAGCGATGGAAAGCACCGTCCCACTACATGCCGCTGACGTAAATATTTTTACTGTTGAAGAAAATTGTTTGAATATTGAAAGTGCGGTTTTGGGATCACACTGATGATCCTGATATAACACTTCGAGTTTCTTTCCATTGATACCTCCTTGCGCATTGATATCCTCTACAGCCAGCTGCGCTGCATTTTGTGCAGACTCTCCATATGAAGCGAGTCCGCCAGTAAGCGGAAAAAGAGCAACAATCCTGATTGGATTCTGTTCTCCACGCTTCTGTGCAACTATCCATACCCCGATAACTATAATTATAATGATCGCTATGCCAGCAGCAATTCTTTTGTTCTTCATATCTTTACATTATGAATGGGTAAATAAATTTCTTCTTTGGGTACCGGCCTATAGGTGTATTTAGGACCGTTTTTTTGTATTTCCTTAAGCGCCTCAACAAGTATATCTATATCTTTTTTTGTATTATGTATACCGATACTTGCTCGTACAATGCCATAAGATGCAAGGCGATTGCCGGAAGAAATTTTTCTCTCAATACTCCTTTGTTCTTTATTAGAAACATTCATCCATCGCCGAACAAGCATATGATTACAGATGGTTCCGGCACGTGTTTCTATTCCGTATTCATGTTCAAGAATTGCTGAGAGAAGTGCATGATGGTAGCCGGGAAGATTAAACACCAATATTCCAACACGACGCTCTTTCACGAACATATCAAGCGGTATTGGAGTGACAAGTCCTTGTACTTCAGGAAGTCGCCGTGATGCATGTGCAATAAGCTTATGTTCATGGCTTTCAATCACATCCCACCCAATGTCCATAAGCGTGCGACAACTCGCTGCTGCAGCAACAATACCCATAACATTCCATGTTCCTGTTTGATGACGAAGTGAAGTCGGTGCCCATACAACAGATGTGGTACTGATCATATCAATCGATCCGCCTCCAGCATCAACTGGGATTTGATCGAGTATGCTTCTGGGAAGTGCAAGTACGCCAAGTCCAAACGGGGCATAGATCTTATGAGCTGAAAAAGCCAGAATATCAATCCCTTGCTGCGACATTGAAATTTGTTTATGGGGAGCAAGTTGGGCAGCATCGATGCATAAAAGCGCGTTCACACTGTGTGCAATCCTTGAAAGACGCGGTATATCAGGGACATAACCGGTCATATTTGATGCGCCGGTCAACGCAACAACTCGTATTCTTCCCTTGTATTTTTTTGCTTTCTGTTCAAGATCATTGTAGTTGAGTTTACCATTATTTTCTGCGCGTGCTCGAACAATACGAGCGTGGCTATTGTATAACCACGGGAGATTGTTTGACGTATGCTCAAGCTCTGAAGTCAAAATGATGTCTTTTTTCGTCAATTGCAATAAACGCACCAAGAGATTGATTGCATTACTCGTGTTTTGAGTGAATACTATCTCGCTTCCTTTTGGCAATCCGATAAATTCTTTGATTGTTTTAATCGCATCACGCGCTTCTGTATACGTCGCTGAAGCTCTGGGCCCAGCACCTCGATGAAACGTGCCATACATTTCTGAAAATGAGTTGACTGCTTTTAGTGTTGTTTTGAAAGGGGGTGTTGTTGCGGCATTATTCAGCATCGTTATTCGCGCATTCTTTCCAGATGCAAGACGTACGGTGCGCGTATCACCTACAATTGATGCAGTGCGGAGGGGTTTTTTATTATTCATATGAGTGAATTTAGTGGTTTCTTTTTTTACAAATCAAGAGTGCTGTATTCCATTGGCTCAACAGTCGCTGCACGGCAAATCCAACAGTATGCAGCCATTCTTCTTGATCTTCGATTGGTGAAAGGTTATTCAAAAACATATGGTGATGCGCCCATTCACTAAGTGTTTTTCTGTTTACTGCATTTTCTACGAGATGATGGTAGTGAAGGACATGATTCAGTGCGGCAACTCTCGGATTTCTGCTTGTCATAAGATCCCCAAACAGAAATACACCGTCTGACTTTAGTAGTGAATAGATTTTTTTAAACAACTTCTTCTTTCCGGTTCCCTGCTGATGATGAATGCCAATGACAGATATGATGATGTCGTACTTTTTTCTAAATCGGAATGTCGAATAATCTCCGTTAATGAAGGTTGTATTACTGTATCCCAGCCGCTTTCTCGCACCTTCAAGCATATGTTCTGAAAAGTCTATAACATCGAAGTGTGCGCACGGAAGAAGATCGCGAACAATTGCGGCTGTAATTCCCGTCCCCACCCCCAAATCAAGGATCTGATAGGTCATTTTTGGATCATAATGAGAGGCTACATAGCGAACAATTTCATTATGAATTTCCTTATGAAATGGAATGGCGTTAACGATATCTTGATCGTATTTTTTGCCGGTATACCTTGAATAGTTTAATTGTACTGGCATTACATTAGTCATACAATGTTTATTACAGCTCCAGTATGCCTGATAGAGACTGTAATGACAAAGATTAATGCCAGTATAAAATTGATATTATATTATAAATATAGTATAATAAATATATTACTTATTATCTGTCGAATATTATCGTCAACATATGTCAATCCTTGGGTCGTTACGAGAAATGGGGCTTAATGATGCAGAAGTCGATATCTATAAGGTTTTACTGGGTATTGGTGCATCTCCAGCAAGTATGGTTGCCAAACAAACAGGCATTAAGAGGACAACTACCTACTCCATTCTCCAAAACTTAAAAGAAAAGGGGTTTGTTGGTGGATATTACAAAAATGACTGCCAATTTTTTTACGCCGAAAGACCTGAGCGAGTGGCAAACCGTTATGAAAATCGTCTTCAATCTTTCATGAAAATAATCCCTGAGCTTGTTAAGAACGGGGTTCGACAAGAAGAAATCGAAGGAGTGCACCCAATTGCAACGGTGGCAGAATTAAAAAATTTTTACCGTGATATGTTAGAAGAGTATAAGCGCAAATCTTATAGTATTATTGGCAATAGTCAGAATTGGGAGGCTCTGGATCCGGAATTTTTTGTGCAATTTCGAAAGGATCGAGCTCGAAACACAATAACAACTAGACTACTTCTTGATACTCGTTCGGTCGGTATCAATCCAAAAGATTCAAAACTTTTAAGGACATGGAAGTATCTTCCTCCGGGCTATGCGTTTGATGGTGTTATTGATATTTTTGATAATAAAGTTCTTATTATTAGTACCGAGCTTCGTTCTCTTGCAGTTATTATTGGTATACCGGCAATGGTCGGTATGTTTAAAGTGCTATTTCAGATACTCTGGGATATGCTCCCGGAAGAAAAAAATATAAATTAATGAGCGTATTTTTTTGAATAAATCCCTATCAGCAGTCGGCGAAGTGCCAGGGCATTCTTTTGGTCATGCGCGTATGTGCCGCGCAGACGCTTTTCTTGATCCGAATCTGATTTGAGAAGCTGTTTGCGCGTAATGCCAAGCTTGCGCAAGCCCGCACCGTTCGTAAGTGCATACGATATGGCGGGCATGGCTTTGTCGAGTGTTTTAACAAAGCGCGCTTCGGGTGTCGCAAGAGATTCGTATTCTTCAATTGTCTGGTGAATCCATGGATAGACTGCGCCGAATTCTTTTTTTATGCGTTCATGCGCTTGGTGCTCCCGTTCCGCTTTTTTGCTCAACTCTTCATGATTGATCACAATCGTTTTAGTGTCGCCGCAGTACACTTCTACAAGATCGTGTATAAGCGCAAATTGCGCAATCTTACCACGATCAAGATGGGGCTCAAACACATCTGCAAATGCACATGCGACAATACCTAGCATCACGGTGTGATCGGTGTCGGTTTCGTGCCTCACTCCGTCTTCGTGAGTTGCTGCGCGCTGGATTCTGCCAAAAGCAAAAATGAGTTTTCCAAGCGCAAGTGTTTTTTCTACCGTTGTTTTTGTGATTTTTGGAGTTTTTTTCATACCAATTATTCAGCCTCGTGCAATGCACGCTTAATCATAAATTTAACGGCTTCTTCCGCATGAACCCACGTCAGTCGTATGGCAGAATGTCTTCTCTGCCATACGCGAAAGATTTCATCTGCAAATGCCTGGCCAATTGATTGTACATCTTTAAAATCAAGAATGATTTCTTGAAATTTTTCCAGCCCAACAAGAAGCCGACGGGCTTGCGAGCGTGAAATATAGTCTACTCCAAGCGCGTAGAGTTTAATGCGAACATTCGTCTTGGAAAAATGGTATGATGAATCGGTATATGCGTGAAACACTTTTTCAATCATTCTTTTTGAGTGCAGTGAAAGAGAAAAACTCACACGAGTTCCCTGTTTTGTCTTAATTTTTGTTATAAAAATATCGTCGAGCAGTGTGTGAAAGGTCAGTTTTGTAGTGCCGCTTTCGATAACAAGAACATCTGCCAGTTTTGAAGTAAAAAAGATACCTTCCCCCGTATGAGCGCGGGGGGCTGTAGTAACTTTGCCTTTAAGTAACTGGTGAATTGCATCAAGCTCTCCATCAAAATGATGGGTCTGCATGAGATTTCGATAAATTCCAATGCCGCGATCCCGAATATCAAACCGAAGCGTAGCTGCATCCCGCATCATATACACGTCGACTGTTTTTGAATGCGAATGCTCTAGAGCGTTATTCAACATTTTCGTAAATGCGAAATCCGCAATGCGCGCTACGGATTGTGCCATGTTCTGATAGATTCCGGTCTCGTGTTTAATATCTGCAAGCACTGCATCTTCGGTCAATCCCGCAATACGATACGCCCTCCGAAATGAAAGAGTGCCACTTTTTTCAGAAAGTACTGCCTTTTTTGTTGCAAGAACATAGCGCGCCTTATTTGCCCTACCAACAAGCACTATGCGGCCCTCTTCACATAGAGCCTTAAGAAAACGGTGTATATAAACGCGAGAAAACCCCGTTTGACGAGAAAGTTCAGCGTTCGAAACCGTTCTCTTTTTGGAAATTACATCAAAAATGTGTTCTTTTAGATCCATAATTGTTAACAACTTTACTATATATGGAAATTTAAAAGTTGTCAACAAGCATGTGCTGTTGACAAATGGGGCGACCTGATTCATAGTTGTCTCTATGTCGTTCATTCAACGGTGTCGGCGATTAAAAATTCGTCTACATCTCTCCTTGAGTTCTCCCATTCTACGCCATGCTGTCCGCACGTGGACTCACTACCTCTCCCACTTGTCGCAATGTGATCAGTGTCCCGAAGTAGAACGATGGTTTTTTGAAGATCACGTAGACTACCTTGCGCGAATACTGCTTCCCACCGAATGGTCTATATTTATTGACACCTGCATTCCGCAATCATGTCACGAGCATTTCAGGACTCTCCTTGTCGCACGAACCCAAGGAGCATCCGAACATTCTCCATTTCGAGGAGTTGCAGAATTCTATACCAGCACGTTGAACCGAGCTCTTCAAGAAGTGTGGCGCAGTGCGCAAACCCTGCAGTGTGTCGATCCACAGAAACACGTACGCCGCATAAAATACAAGCGGCTCATTCGCAACCCCATACTCATACCGACTTGAAAACACACTCAGTCGGTTTTTATTTGCTGAGATTAAAAAAACCGCGTGCGGTACGCGACCCGTATCACGCTATACTCGCCAACAATCCTCTTAAATATGTTGTGTATTCTTCTGCTTTCAGTTGGAAGGATTGGTCGTTCTTACTCCGCATGACCAAATAGGGCGCCATGATAAGAGCACTATAGAGAAGATAAAAATTTTCTAATTCTGGATCAAGGTGATTCCTCGCTACTTCATTGACGCCATCTTGATATGCTTTGTATGCATCGTTTCCGGCAAATGCAGCGATGTCACTTCCCATGCGATAAATATCAACATCAAAAGTTCCAATACGCCATTCTTCTTTCGGCGGATAGGCATCCAGAAAGCGCAGCTCGCCATTGGAATAGAGTACATTTTCAGAATTGCAATCAATGCACACGTTAAGGCTGTCGTATTGTATCGTTTCAAAATGTGCCTTATTCTCATGCAGCATCTTTTCAAACAACGCCAATCCTTGCCCTGCAAGTTCTGGTGGAAAATTATTTTCACTTCGCACCCACTCAGACAGATCTTGTGCCCGGACAATCATGAGTTCATACCAATTTTTATCCGTTTGCGGCAAAAAATGCCGGGGTAGCTTAAGCTTTATGGAAGCAAATGATCGCCCTATGATCATATACTCATCCTCAGACAGAGGAGTGCCCGCAAGTACATGTGTAAGTGTTTTTGAAACATCTTCTTTGCGCATCACAATAACAAGCTCGTCGTCACTATCTTTTGGATTTTGTAAAAAAACTTTGCCATTGCGTACTTCTGCAATTTTTAACGCGATGTATGTTGGGGGATTTAAAAAATGATTAAAATCAAACTCTCCTCGAATAAAGTTGATGCGTGACGGGCCGCCAGAAATATTCTGCATCTCTGTATTCCACCATGTATTGTCACGCTTATAAAACTTCAGAACAGTGTCGTCTGTATCAAAAAAGAAAACGCGCGAAACTACCGTCTCGATCATTGTTGGAATACCCGAAAGACCCTCTATACCATTTATTTGTACCAATTCAATGATTTGAGTGTTCATGAGTTTTCATCCAGCGCTATTTTGCATAAAATATAAATTTTTTTATTATCGAAGAAACTCTGTGAGTTGGTAAGCGGGCGAACCCCCGCATCGTAGGGAGGAGATCGG
>JBBTRI010000017.1:34553-35829 GCA_038065255.1 Patescibacteria group bacterium | reverse complement strand
CATGTCAGCGGGTGCTGCGCGCGGGTAGAAAACGGGATGAGTGCATCATTGAGAAGCGCAAGTCTGTTAAGCATAGGGCGGAACCACTCCAAAACAAGAGGTTGCATGCTCGGCTGTACATATAAAGAACTGGTTGTTTTTGCCATTTTCTCGTCAGACTTCTACCTTACGAGATATACCACATCCAGTCAAGATTTTAATATATTGCAGACTGCCTCAAAACGCTTTATACTGCAAATACTTAATCTTTCTCACTCTCAATTACTATGAAGACTCTCCATCAGACCGATCCGGATATTGCCTCACTCCTCCAACAAGAACTTCTGCGCCAACAACAGGGACTCGAGCTCATACCGTCAGAAAATATTGTTTCGCCAGCAGTGCTCGAAGCTCTTGGATCAATCGGCACCAATAAATACTCGGAAGGGTACCCCGGCAAACGCTATTACGGCGGACAAGAGTTTGTTGACCAAATCGAAACGCTCGCAATCGAACGGGCAAAGATACTTTTTGGCGTCACCCATGCCAACGTCCAACCCTATTCTGGCTCACCTGCCAATCAGGCTGTGTGTTTTGCACTTCTGGAACCAGGCGAAAAACTCATGGGCATGCACCTCCTCTACGGCGGACATCTTACGCACGGCTGGAAAGTGAATTTTTCTGCAAAATACTACACCGCCGTCCAATACCCCTCCGGCAAAGACGGGTATCTTGATTATGATGAAATCGCACGGATTGCTCGTGAAGAAAAACCAAAACTTCTCTTTGTCGGGGCAACCGCCTATCCGCGCATCTTTGATTTTGCCAAATTCGCCGAAATTGCAAAAAGCATAGATGCCTACCTTGTTGCGGACATTTCGCATGTAACAGGTCTTATTGTCGGCGGAGTCCATCCTTCTCCGGTCGGATATGCAGATGTCATCACAACGACAACGCACAAAACGCTCCGCGGACCCCGTGGCGCCATGATTCTGTGCAACGGAGAAGAAAGCAACTTTCTGAAGCCGCCGCCGGAACGATCGCGCAAGTATTTACCCACACTTATTGATCGTGCTGTTTTCCCCGGCCTCCAAGGAGGCCCCCACGATCACCAAACGGCTGCAATTGCCGTAGCGCTCCACGAAGCAGCACAACCTGAATTTAAAGACTATGCTGCACAGATTGTAAAAAATGCAAAAGCCCTTGCAGAGCATCTCCTCTCGAAGGGGTTCACGCTTGTATCCGGCGGAACAGATAATCATTTGATTCTTGTTGATCTATCATCAAAAAATATCCC
>JBBTRI010000017.1:0-34453 GCA_038065255.1 Patescibacteria group bacterium | reverse complement strand
CTCCACCAAGATACATTTGTTCTTATGATGGAAGGCGGCATTGATAAGCGGCTTTCGCTCTACAAATCATTCTGTGCTCTTGAGAAGAAAAATAGTATCCGCATTGAGACGTTCGATATACCCCATGGAGCTGCCTTATCAAAATGGGTTGATTCGTCACTGATCGAACTCCATGCGTCCATGACCAAAGAAGCTCGGACTGTCTTTCTTAACCGTTTTGATCCACCCCAAGTATCCCGCTTTGCATCGGAACAGGAACACTACGACCTCTGGCTTCTCTGGAACGAGCTTGGCAAGCTCGCTGCGTACGCTAGCGCGCGCGCCATAACACATCATGATATTGCACTTCTCTGTCCACAACCATCACATGCGCATATTTTTGAAAGTATGGGTGTATTTATTCAAAAGGATACCGGCAAAACATTAAAGTGTATCTACGAAATACTCAAACAAGAACATTTGCACGATACATCAAGCGTGCTTGGCATATGCTCTTTTTTTCAAAATCAGCTGCATGCAATGCTCGTCATCAAAGACATGCTGGCACGAGCGCTTTCAGAACAGCATAGTGCAACAGCTCTCAACTGGAAAATTGAAAGAATCAGAATTGTTTCGCGCCAAGTGAAACCGCTATCGCTTGATTTTCTAAAAACCGCCGCGCTTGCCTTCATCCAACTGGAGCGATTACTCAAATCACGCCCGATTCCAGTCGGCAGTGCACTCCTTCACACTATTGAACGATCACTGAATAAAATATAAAACATCCCCGAGGGGATGTTTTTTAGGCTTTCAAGGCATTGACCTTTGTAAGTATGCGGGATTTTTTCCGTGCCGCAGTGTTTTTCTTGATAATATTTTTTCCTGCCGCGCGATCAGCCGCTTTTTGAAACTCTCCGTACAATCTCAATGCTTCTTTTTGGTCCTTTTTTTCAATAGCTTTGAGTGCGGCTTTGCGTAAATAGGTAAGCGATTTTTTGACATTAGTATTTTGTGCAGTACGTTTTTTTGTTTGACGCAAATGTTTTATTGCAGCATGTTTATGTGCCATACGTTGAAATAATAAAAAGTAAATTAACGATTCCGGAGAGATGCGATCTTTTTCCCTCCCTTTTTGCGGCGCTTTCTCAATGCCATTTTTCGTGATTTGTTCATAGATAGTGTTACTGATTAATAATGTAATTTTGTTTCATTTCTGGCGGACCGGGCGGGGCTCGAACCCGTAACCTCCCGCGTGACAGGCGGGTGCTCTAACCAATTGAGCTACCGGTCCAAACAGCAATATTCAGCTAGTATATCATCTTTTTTGAGATATGCAAGTATTGTTATTTCGATATGCATACAAAACCGTTATTCCAACAAGTGAAATGATAATAAGATCAATACTCCACCATTGGGGCAGGCGAAGGCCCCAAAATTCAGGAACGGTATCAATGCGTAAAAACTCTATCAAAAACCTCCCCAACGAATAGAGCGCAAGATAGGCTGCAAAAAGCATCCCGCTGCGATACCATGCCGCCTTTTTGACTAAAACCCACCGTATGAGAATAATAAACAGAACTGCAAAGAGCATGAGGTCAAATTTCGATTCATACAAAAAGGTGGGGTGAAAATAGGCAAACCCCTCATAGCCTGCTATCCGATGCATTGCATCAATGGGTATACCCCATGGCAGGGTTGTGGGCAGTCCATAATTTTCTTGATTAAAATAATTCCCCCACCGACCAATCGCTTGACCAAGTGCAATTGCGGGCACTCCTAGATCCGCAATGCCAAACCATGATATTTTTTTTAAACGACAATACGCGACAGATCCTGCGATGCCGCCAACAAGCGCACCATGCCATACTATCCCTCCATGCCAGATGGCAATAATCTCTTGGGGTGCTGATATAAAGAAGTCAGGATGATAGAGTACAAATAAAAGCCGCGCAGCAATCAGACCGCATACGAACGACCACCAGAACAACCCATCGACATGATTCTCGAAATCAGTTCCTTGCGCGCGGTCCGACCGGCGCGCCAGGTACAGCATTAGAACATATGCACTCACAAGTCCCAGTGCCATAGTGAGACCATAGAGCGACACAGTGATGCCGGCTATCTCGATTGTAGCAGGCGGTACCCAATCGTGTAACAACATGGTGCTCTCCTACGAAATCCTCTCAAGCTCGAGTTCGTTTCGTTCAAGTTCAGCAATGAGATCTCCCTTTTTTGCAAGTTTTTGTTTCTTAAGAAATGCAAAGGTATTTTTTGGCTGCGGAAACACCGTTACTCCCCGTACAAGATTAAGCTTTCGCGCGCTCACGCTATTGTTGGAAAATGCGATAATGCGCACTTCGGGCCGATGACTTGCGACTGATCGTACAAACGCTTCATCATCTTCTTGTATCACAATAAGCTTGATCTGTTTGGTAAGCGCTGCATCCGCAACAGCATGGGCAACCATATCCATTAACTCCTTTTCTTTTGCGCCGTGTCCGCACGTATAGTCATCGAAGCTCGATCGCTCTGTTTCGTGAAGCGTCCGCGCCATAATATCCACAGCCTCAACAGGATAGAGCCCCGCAGCACTCTCTCCTGAAAGCATGACCGCATCAGTATGATCCACAACGGCATTTGCAACATCAGACACTTCAGCCCGAGTCGGCCTGCTATTCTGCGTCATGGATTCGAGCATTTGTGTTGCAACAATTACTGGTTTGTGTGCTGCAATGCACTTGCGTATCAATGTTTTTTGGATCACGGGCACTTTTTCTGCCGGTACCTCAATACCAAGATCGCCTCGCGCGACCATAATGCCATCCGAAACAGCCAGAATGGCTCCGAATCGTTTCACAGCTTCGGGTCGTTCAATTTTTGGAATGATCCCAATTGATGCTCCTGTTCTGGGATTAATACGCTTCATGAGTGCGCGCAAGCGAAGAATATCTTTTTCATTTGAAACAAATGATAACGCGACATAGTCAACACCCTGTTTTATCCCAAATGCAACATCTTTTTTGTCTTTTTCTGTAATCGCATCAGTAGAAAGCGCAACGCCTGGCACGTTGATTCCTTTATGCGATTTCACAGTCCCTCCAACAACAACACTACAGGTGATATGAAGCTCCTTTACGCACTCAACACGCAAATCCATAGTGCCGTCTGCGATAAGAATGTGGTTTCCAGCTTTCACATCATGCGCCAACCCCTCATATTGATTGGGCAACAGCTTCAGAGTGCTCTTAGCTTTGAAATCTCTCTGAGGAACAAGGGTAATTTTTTCCCCTTTTTGCATTTTGATGCCTTCAGGTGCACTGATCTCTCCAATGCGGATGCGCGGCCCCTGCAAATCCTGCAGGATAGCTACCGGCTCTCCGCATTTCTTCGCCGCTGCGCGAATATTGCGAATAAGACGTGCGTGCTGCGCATACGTACCATGGGAAAAATTCAACCGCGCGACATTCATGCCTGCTTTAATAAGTTTTTCCAAGATCTGCCGCTTTTCCGATGCTGGGCCGATCGTGCATACTATTTTAGTAAATTTCATATACTAGCGTTATTGCTCATGGGTAATTAGTGTGAAGTATAGCAAAAAAAGCATCCTTATGCATCTTACAAATAATTTGTATCTTTCAACTCGTCAGGCAGGCACTGCATATCAGTTGTTTTTTCTTCAAAATCATGCGCATATCGATACCCCTTTCCATACTCCAAGTCTTTCATCAGTTTTGTTGGTGCATTTCGAAGATGAAGAGGCACTGGCAGATTGCCGTACTTTTTTACATCCTCCATTGCCCTACCGAGAGCTAGGTATGAGCGATTGCTTTTCTTACATTCGGCCAAGTACACAACTCCTTGAGCTAGGTTAATACGCGCTTCCGGCATACCAATGACATGCACTGCCTGAAACACAGCATTGGCAACCACCAATGCTGTTGGCTGGATATTTCCGATATCCTCCGATGCAAACACCACCATTCTGCGAGCGATAAAAACAGGATCTTCACCGGCATCAATCATCCTTGCTAGCCAATACAACGCTGCGCTTGCATCTGAATTACGCATGCTCTTGATAAATGCGGATATCACGTTGTAATGCTCTTCGCCCGCTCTGTCATAGCGTAACGCTTTTTGCTGCATGCTTTCTGCTACAACTTCGGCGGTTATTTCCTTGTTCCCTGTTTGTGCGAGTATAAATGATGCGAGCTCAAGCACATTGAGGAGCGTACGCGCATCACCATTTGCGGCACCGATCAAAAACTCCCGCGCGTCAGAAGCGGTATACAACTCCTGTTTACCAAGCCCTCGAGTACTATCAGAAAGCACGGCATCGATAATGCATGAAAGGGAATCTTCTGAGAGTGGGTTCAACACAAAAACGCGCGATCGGGAAAGTAATGCCGAATTCACCTCAAAAGATGGATTTTCCGTTGTTGCGCCAATAAGCACAATGATACCCTGCTCCACCGCAGGAAGAAGCGCATCCTGCTGCGCCTTATTGAAACGATGAATCTCGTCCAAAAAAAGTATTGTTTTTTTTCTGTTGAATTTAAGATTACCTTGCGCATCCTCAACAACCTTTCGCACTTCTTTCACTCCTGCACTTACGGCACTCAACGGAACAAAATGCGCCCCTGTATGCCGAGCGATTACAGAGGCTATTGTGGTTTTCCCTACCCCCGGAGGCCCCCAAAAGATAAGCGAACGCAACTCGTCTTGCTCGATAAGCTGGCGAAGCACTTTACCGCTTCCTAAAAGATGCTCCTGTCCAATGATTTCTTCTAACACCCTCGGACGCATCCTGTCTGCAAGCGGAGCATGCTCTTTTGCATGTAATTGCGAATCAAAGAGATCTTGCATATACTCCTACCCTACCAAAGAAGCTCCCGACGGACAAGCAAGAAAAAGGACCCTTGCAATTGTGTGGGTCCTTAAGATTTTTTCATGAATTCTTTAAGTTGTTGTCGGGCACTTGCTTCTAGCTGCCGTATGCGTTCCCGAGTCACGCCGAGTCGCTTTCCGGCTACTTCAAGGGTAAAGCCCTCTTCTTCTCGGAGTCGAAGCGCCTCTCTCTGTTTATAGGATAGTAATGCAAAAGCTGATTGAAAGACTTCACTATCAGGATCGTATCCTGCGATTGACGCCTTGCGTATATCATCATGGGATTCGTCAGATTGAAAGAAGGCTCTTCTCAGTTTCTCCACAGCGTCATCAATCATACATTCCACCACTTTTTTTGTTATTCCATACTTTCTGCCGATCATTGTGGGGGTCACACCCTCATAGAGCGTGTAATACAGAACATCCTGTTCCCTCTGGGAAAGAATACAAATGTATTCCGCTAGTCTATCAAGATACATCTCTGTTGCCGAATCTTCACGGACAGCTTCTGCATAGGTAATGCGCCGATCGAGTGAAAGCTGGATTCCGTCATGCTTGTCCCCTAGTGGACGGTCCAGTGAATCCACCTTAATAACCAACATGATACTCTCAAGTTGGCGTTGAAGTTTCGACTTTCTCTCGCTCATTTTTGTATCAAGAGCTCCTACCTCTTCCTGTTTTTCTATCTCTTTCACTTCATTGGCAATTGCCATGGCGCGCACATAAGCGTTATGAACGCCCAGCTCGCTCTTTGTACCATTTTGAATGGCATAGGTAATCTGGTTTATAGCGTGCGTTTTGAACGTTCCTCTCGCAGGATCGTATGAATCGACAGCTTTAAGAAGTCCCGCCATTCCCATGCTCACGTAATCGTCATATTCAAAATGTGCAAGATTAACATACACTTTACGTTTAATGACAAAATGTATGAGGGGCACCCACTCCAAGACAAGTTGATCTCGAAGTTTTTTATTCATCGGGTCTGCCAAGTACGCCACAAGCATTTCTTCACCCCTTAGTTCAGATTTTTTTCTTATAGGCTTTCTGACTGATGGGATTAGAGATGCTTTTCGTTTTTTTTCTGCACCTTTTTTCTGATGAAGTGGTGCGACACCGTCGCGAATGCGAAGCTTATCAAGCGCTCCATTGAAGTGGTTGTGGATTGTTTGCCTGCTGACACCCTCTGCGTGCATCACACTCGATACATCCTTCCCTTCCACAACAAGCTCCTGCACCGCCATATGTTCCCTCTCGATAAAGAATGTGTCCTCGGGAGGAAATGCCGCAAGATAGGCCCGCATCATTTCTCGTTTACGCCGCCAGTTTGTTTCACTATCATACCTTTCCCAAAAATCATTGATTGAAGTAGGCATGGCAAATGATGTGTATCCTACCGGTGACTGCCTCAAAGAAGATACTCTTGGCGCGCGAATGGGAATTATGCGATTTTCCGGCACAGACGCATTGTTATAGTGCTCAAGGAGTTGCAATGCGACATCATGTTCTTGATGAATAATCTTTTCCCGTACGCCGATTCTCATCCCGATACTTGCATTGCTTACATTCCACTCATAGTACATTTCGAGAATTGTTTTTTGTTGTTCGGAAAGCTTTGGCAGCTTTGCATACCCGCCATGAAGCACGGCGATTTTCCGTATCAGGGTAATGCGATAATTATGATCTGATGGCCGTGGATACTGATGATACAATCTCCATAATCGCTGGCGTTCTTCTTCAAATTCAATATTATCAAAGTACGATGTACTCTCTTCCATTGAGTTTCATCCTAATACAAAAGAGGCTCTTTGCAAAGCCTCTCTTGAATGGGAAATTCTTTCGAAAATTTTAGTAATCGTATCCGCCCATGCCACCCATATCACCCATACCTCCTCCGGGCATACCACCCTTGTCTTTCTTTTCTGGAATATCTGCAATAACCACTTCTGTTGTGAGGAGCATGGAAGCGATTGATGCAGCATTCTGCAACGCAGAACGAGTTACCTTGGTTGGATCGATAATGCCGCTTGCAACCAAATCCTCAAATGTGTCGGTTGCAGCATTATACCCCATCGAACCGGTAAGTTTTTTGACTTCAGCGGAAATGATACTTCCATCTTTGCCGGCATTATGCGCAATCTGGCGAATCGGTTCCTCGAGTGCGCGGCGCAGGATATCAACACCGATCTTTTCCTCGCCTTCGACCGATAACCCGTCCAGCGCTTTGACGCATCGCACGAGCGCAACGCCACCGCCGGGAACAATGCCTTCTTCAATAGCTGCTTTTGTTGCGGAGAGCGCATCTTCAATACGGTATTTCCGCTCCTTCATTTCCGTTTCAGTTGCTGCACCGACTTTCAACACCGCAACGCCGCCAGACAGTTTTGCAAGGCGTTCTTGAAGTTTTTCTTTATCAAAATCAGATTCAGTCTTCTCAATTTCTTTGCGGATCTGGCTTACGCGTGCCTTAATGGCTTCCTGATCGCCCTTACCTTCGACAATAGTTGTATGTTCTTTGGTTGAAACAACTTTGCGGGCTCGTCCCAAGTGCTCAAGTGTTGCATTGTCAAGTTTCAAACCAACCTCTTCCGAAATCACGGTTGCGCCGGTCAAAATGGCAATATCTTTCAGCATCTCTTTTCGGCGATCACCAAAACCTGGAGCTTTAACCGCTAATGCATTGAATGTTCCTCGAATTTTATTAACAACAAGTGTTGCGAGCGCATCGCCTTCAAGGTCTTCGGCAATGATAACAATATCCTTGCGACCCGTTGTGGCAATTTTTTCCAAGAGCGGCAGGAGATCATGGATAGAAGAAATTTTCTTATCGGTAACAAGAATGTAGGTATCGTTATGAATGGACTCCATGCGGTCAGAATCGGTAATCATGTACGGAGAAACATAGCCCTTATCAAACTGCATACCTTCAACAACTTCTTTTTGTACGCCAAACACCTGCGACTCTTCGACGGTAATGACGCCGTCAGAACCGACTTCTTTCATGGTTTCGGCAATGATTGCTCCGATCTCCGGATCATTTGCCGAAATAGATGCAACTTGCTTGATTTCTTCATCCCCTTTAACAGGCTTTGAAATTGCTTGTTTCAATTCTGCGACAACTGCATTGACGCCTTTTTCAATGCCATGGCGAATCGCCATAGGATTTGCGCCTGCTGCAACATTGCGCATGCCTTCGCTGATCATGATCTGCGCAAGTAATGTCGCGGTTGTGGTACCATCTCCTGCGACATCATTGGTTTTTGTTGCGACTTCTTTTACCAATTCTGCGCCAATATGTTCGAATTTGTCTTCGAGGCTGATTTCTTTCGCAATTGTCACGCCGTCGTTTGTGATAACCGGCGATCCGTAACCGCGGTCAAACACCACATTGCGCCCCTTAGGGCCAAGGGTAACTTTAACGGCATCGGCGAGCTTATCAACGCCGCGCTTCAGTGCTGCGCGGGCCTTTTCGTCAAACAGTATTTGTTTTGCCATAGATGTTGGGAATTAGAATATGTTAGGCGACAATTGCCAACACATCTGATTGAGAGAGAATAAGATATTCTTTATTTTCGAATTTAAATTCATCGGGGCTGTATCGTTTGAACACGATAACATTGCCTACTTGCACGTCCATAGGCGCACGCTGTCCATTATCCAAAATCTTTCCGGGTCCGACTGCAATAACAGTTCCTCGTTCCGGTTTTTCTTTTGCGGTTTCCGGCAGAATAATACCTGATTTGGTCATCTCCTGGGATGAGAGTGGTTCGACTATGATATGGTCGCCGAGTGGTTTGAGCTGCATAGCGTTAGTTCGCTTAAGAATAAAGATGCGATAGTACGTGCAATTCTACGAGAAATTTTCTTTCCTGTCAAGAGGCGCTGAAAATAATAATAAATATAAAAAAGCCCGCTTATGATTGAGCGGGGCTGAGTGATGTTGAATGCCGTTTATCTGTGGTGGCGCGTCGGACCGTAAAGGCATCATATCCTTCTTTCGATATCAGAATGGCATAGGCCCTTTCGATTGCCTTGCCCCTATCGAATTCTTGTTGGGAATTGAAGATATCGAGCTGTTGTACATGACTTTCTATAGCCATAGCGCTTTTCATTATGCCGTTGATGGTTTTCCCCTCGGGAAGAGCTTCAGTGACAAGTTTTTTCTCAATACGCTTTGACAATTCACCCCTGCTTGCTTCGCGCAGTGTTTGTTCAAAATTCTCTACATAGCCGCAACTCCTTAATTTGCCATAAGAAACTCCTGCCTGTATTGAACCAAGAAAGTGGCCAGTAGGAACATACTCAAGGAATTGGTCTTCTTTTCCAACCAAATCTCGATGCAAAGATACTTTTTTGCCCGAATACGTGAATCCCTTGTATTTTTGTGCCGGCTTCGCGACAGAGCACTTTTGTATCGGTGGTGGTGAAAGTGGCTTTTGCTGAGACACTTGAGTATTTTCTTGATCCTGTACTTGCCGGCGAAATCTCTCATCGAGAGTTTGAAGGAATTGCTGAAGCTTTTCCTCGCGATCAATACGGAGAAAAATACGCCGTTCTGACAGTTCATTGGATGTCCAAATCGGTACACCGTCAAGAAGGAGTCGTATCAGTTTGCATGCTCGATTTTTCTGGTCATAATTCCACTTCTTAAGTTTTGCAGTCTCCCCGACTCGTGTTTCATAAGCATCTTCTTCAATAAGAATAAGAAACTTTGAAAGTTTGGTTGCGAAATTCTCGCTTATAAGCCACTGAAGGAGATCAATAATCTCGCGTATGTGCTCACAACCTGCAAAAACAAGGGTGTGCTTGTAACGATCGAGTGCTGTCAGGGGTTGATGTATTTGGATGGTAGGATGATAGACTTCAGGCGCACTATCCTGAGATCCACTCTCACCTCCCTGTTCAAGCTCCTTGCGATCTGTGTCATCCTTCACATCTTCGTCTGGTTGAATATCGTCATCTATCGAGCGAGGATCGCTGGTCATGACACGTTCGATCATTGGAACAATCTTGGTGGCGATGATGGCACGCTGTTTATCTATCTCGGCTTGGTGTTGGCGAATTTCGGCATAATAGGAGTCGGCGAGTTCGCGGAATTTATCAAAGTCTTCTTGTTTCCCTGCACGAGATGCCTCTCGTTCTTTCCTCTGAACTTCAGATATCAGCTCATGTCTTCCATCAATGAGTGCACTTGCTTCGGCGATGCGCCCATAGCTCGAGAGTTGCCATTCAAAAAGCGAGGAAAGCTCAATGCGTTCATTTCTATCGGGAACGGCACGCGTCCAAAAAGCAGTATCGCGTTTGAGCGCTTCGAGTTCTCCTGCTACACGGGCCGCTTCACCAGACTGCTCTTGCGAAAATCTCGCTTGAAGCTTGCCCAATTCATCCTTGGCTTGTTGAGCTGCTTTTAATGCACTTTCAAGCTCTCGGGTAAGTCGTTTGGTTTCTTCACGTTCTGCGCGAAGCTCGGAGTCGCGCACGTCAAGCGTTGATTGAAGATCACTGAATCTTTCCGTCTTCTTTACGATTCTTCCGACCGACTGAAGTGTCATGATCGCTGTCCCTTGCAATCTAGGGATGCCATGAAAAGGTCAAGGTACATAATAAACATCACGTACAATAGTATCGCAGGATACATTTCTGTCAAGATCATTATCCGATCCCTTTTTTGATGTTAAGAAATTCTTTATATCGCCGAAGTTCACGGATCCTCTTCGGCAAAAATGGATGGCTAGAAAAATATTCCGCCCATTTCACCATGAAACCGCGTTCCTGTTTGATTTGATCAACATACCGATCAATATTCGCTAGGTTGCCAAACATCTTACCCGCTGCAAGCTTAATAAGCCCGCGTTCATACGCTTCTGGATTTTCGATAAGCGCCTGCATCACTCGATCGGCAGAGTATTCGCGCTCTCGCGACCACGAAAGAGAAATGAAAGGAATAAATTCTCCGGGATAAAGCAGCCACAAATAAAGCTTGGTATGTCCCAATGCGTGGTGCCCCAATTCGTGCGCAAGTACGGCATCCAGTTGAAGCTGATGTTCAGGTTCGCTGAGGGCTTCTGCAAGATCAGAAAAAAGAACGATTATTTTTCTACTAATCAGTTTGGTTGCAAAAGCATTGAGCATTCCTTCTCCATTGAGTATGAATATGTCCGGAACTTTTTTCATGCCAAGGCGCGCTGCAAGGCGTTGCGCAGACTCCCACACGGAGGCAAACTGATCGGGCCCCACGCGAACAGCAGTCATACGAACAAACGCTAAGATATACAGATGCATGAGAAAGCCAAACAGTAAAAACCCAAAAAGAATGAAAAACGCCACAGAAAGACCAACTTCCCCTTCTTGTCCTTTTTCGAATTCTTCACGGTATTCCTTAAGCGCTACTTCGCGTTGTTTGGGATCAAGAGTTAACGGATCAATGCATGACTCACCGTCATCAAGATATGATTGCTTATACGTATCCGGAATAATAAATACCGAATCGCCTTCCAATGGTTTCCCATAACAAAGATTTGCATCATCCGCACTTGGCTTGGCGGTAAGCGCTACCATGCCATAATACAGGCCCCACAGAGCACTTGCCCATACCACCAATGATACAAGGAGAACAAGTATAAAATATATTGATTCTTTTTTCTTTCGGAACTTCGATGCATTAATGGGTTGTTGAATTTGAGCAGAGTGTTCCATAGAGTGTATGAAGATATACTATTCCTTATTAAGGCTCTGCTTCTAGCGTATCATCAACGTGCCAAAAGGCAAATGGTATCCACCACAAAAACATTCCCGATTGTACGCTCCAAAAAAAATGGTCAAACAAACCGGCTATGCCAATCATACAGAACGCGCCAAGGAATATCGGCATTCGCGTATTCTGGGCCCTTCGCACACACACTATCACGCTGCACATCAAGGCAAGGAATAGCGCCAAACCGATGGTTCCGATTTCCGATGCAACAAGTAAGAATATATTATGGGGCGGCTGGGGGTAGGAACGCTCTTTAAGCGCAAAAGTGGATTGGTGCATGCCGACTCCAAGGAGCGGTGACTGTTTTATAAGCGAGAATCCATCATTGAACGATGCTAGTCGTTCATTGATAGATTTTTGTTCCAAACGCTGCCAGCCCCCTACTCCCAATCGAGCTGAAAGCGGCTCCCAATATGCCACTGACAAACTTATCCATATGACGACTGTTGTAAGCCCAAGCATCATCGGCAGCGTGATCCTATGAGACAATACGGAACGCGGCCTTCTCACTACAAATAACACCACCATTCCCACGAGTGTTCCAAGCCATACTTCCCGTGAAAATGTGAAAAAAAGTCCGGCATTACAAATAATCCACCCTGCCAAAAAAATAAAAAAAATTCGTTTTGTTGGGATGCGATTAACCAATGAGCTTGCTGCAAACAAAGCACATGATACAAATGCTGCCAATATATTCGGATGCGGCATACTGCCATATGCGCGAAACCACCGCTGGTCGAATACTTCTACCACCGCATCCCCAAGCTGCTGCCCGGAATGGTATGACATACCTAGCCAGGATGAAGCAGGGCTTACCTGAAGGAAAAATTGCCAAAGGGCAATACCCGATTGCAGTGTTGCCGATACCATAAGAGACGCCATAAACATCGTGGAATGTGCACGGTAATATATAAGAAGTCCACACACAATAAGCGCTTCTCCCAAACGAACCGATCCCAAGAATGCTATAAGAGGTTCGGATGACCAACGTGTAGAAAGTAGTGCAAATAGCACAAGTAGCATAGCAGAAAGGATGGATGTCTTTCTCCATGCACTCGTTTTATATACTCTCCCCATTGCCGTGCGAATGACAAACACTATACAGAGAAGCGCAACAACACCGTCTAAAAGCGTAAAAGAAACAACGCCGTACTGCGTTGAATTGCGAACACTATCTACAATATATGCTGTCTGCCATGGAAGAAGAAAAAGAAGTGCTGCTAAGAACGTAACGATTATGCGATCGAGAATGATCATACTTGTGATATACGACATGACCGTAGGCGCTCAATGAGCGCTTGTTGAAAATACTCCCTTCTGTCATTAAGATGAAACTTCAATATCTGATCTGTAATAACAACCCCTGAACCTGCACTGCTTGCAGCTCGACGAATACGTTCGGGAAATCTTTTTTTCTGAATCATTGCGCATGTGCGCTCAATACGTGCTTGAAATGGAAAAAGTATTATGGTAAGGATTTTTTTGACTGCTCTCAAAACGCCGTTCGGGTGAATCGAGCGCATGTGGTTTGGGATATAGGGTATTCTATGAGGAATACTGTTTTCCGTCCAACGATTTGCCTCCCAAAATGCTTGGGCCTGCCCGCCTTCGTCATACATCGGCACACATCGCGATACCCAGAGACTAAGATACACGTCATCAATTCCGCAAGATGGGTTAAGAGCACAAGGGGAAAGATCGCAGGCGTCTCGGCGTATAAAAAAACTTAAGCATAGTGCATCACGCATATGCTGTTCGGAGAGGCGGGGGCCAAAAAAAAGTGAGAGAACAATGCATGCGGCGCGCACAAACCACAAATACCCCTTTCGCGCAACGATAAACACATCAATATCGCTGCTATCGCGCGCATGGCTTAATGCTAGCGTGTTGCACAATGCAATCATTGCAACACCGGGAACAAGCGAGGCAAGCCGCGCAAATCGCAGCGCTTTTCGCACTTTTCTTTCAGTGTGCAAATACCGACCGATTCGCTCTTGCACGCAACAACCTCTTCCTTTGGCATGAATGAATCCTTGCGACCATTCGAGTTCGGAGTGGGTTTTGCTTTTCTCTAACATTTCAGAAATTGTGCATCCGGCAGGAGGATAGAAAAGATATGTCCAAAGTTCCTGGGGTGTTAACGGATAATCGAATAGGTCAAAATATGCAATTGTTGCATACATTGATTCTTCCAGTGTGCGCGGGCGAACCGAGCGAGTATCATTGACTGACGCATTCATAGTTCGTATACTAAGCTTCATGAAATCATTCAAGCACATTCTTGTCGACCTCTTTATTGTGTGCGCAAAATTCTTTGTTGTTATAAAGCGAATAGCCGTTGCGCTTATTGGCGGCATTTTCAAACTTTGTTATATCACATTAAAGCTGCTTCTGAAATGGCCGGTATTTTTTGCCTACAAAGCATTTGTCCATTTTCGCTACCGTATGGGATTGAGCGGCATTCATATCAAAAATCCCTTCCTCTACGTGTGTTCATCAAAAACCGTTCTATCTCTCATACTCGCCGGCGCAGGAATTCTTGTGACCTTTTTTAATATTACACTCGATACCACTGAAGCATCCAATCTCGCACCGGATAATCTGTTGGTCTACTACGTTTTTCCTACGGATGAATCCGCAATCGAAGATAGCGCCCCCTCTCTATCAAGCGCAGGGGAATACGTTCCTCTTTCCGGACTTCGTGTTCCAAGCACCCCTCTCCCACAACCGCCCTCTACATCATTTACTCCGCCGGGAGGGATCGCATTAAATTCCGGAGCGCTCATCAAACCAACGCTTCCATCGTCGCAGGAAGGCGCCCAATCGATCAATGCACTCCGAACCTATACCATTCAACCGGGAGATACGGCAAGCTCTATTGCGGCGCGTTTTAATCTCTCGCTCAATTCCATCCTGTGGGCAAACAACCTCAATGCAACATCCCGTCTTACGGTTGGGCAGAAACTTACAATCCTTCCTGTTGATGGAGTATTGCATCGAGTAAAACGCGGCGATACCATCGGACGCATTGCAACACTCTACAATGCTGACATGGACCAGGTTCTCGCATTTAACAATCTCCCGCCAAACGGCGCAATTTCAGTGGATGATGCGTTGATTATCCCAAACGGAATTATGAAAACAGTACTGCCGTCAGGAAGAAGGAATACAACACTTATCGGAAGACTGCAAAATATTCTCAAACCACCGAGCGTCAAAGCGATTCCTGAGCGTATCGGAAGGGTTCTTCGATTCTTATGGCCTACAAGTGCAAGTCGCATTACTCAGTATTTCAGCTGGCGCCACTCCGGCGTTGATATCGCAGGACCTCCTTCAAATAAAATCTATGCTGCTGCACAGGGTGTAGTCATCATTTCCGGTTGGCAGAGCGGCTACGGGCGAACGGTACTCATCGACCATGGCAACGGGTACCGCACACGTTACGGGCATGCAAGCAAGCTCTTTGTCAGCGCGGGCGAACGCGTAGAACGAGGCGATGTTATTGCAATGGTAGGAAGTACCGGGCGCTCTACGGGGCCCCACCTTCACTTTGAAATATTGCGAAATGGCTCACGTGTTAATCCGCTCATTCACATTAGATAAGAGGTTTGTGCCTATACTGCAGGCTTTCTGCAACATGCGAAAGCGCCACACATGAAGAACCTTCAAGATCAGCGATAGTCCGTGCAATTTTTAAAATCCTATAATAACTTCTCGCAGATAACGATAGCTGCCCTACGGCTTTTCCGAGCAGATTTCGTGCATCGTTTTCAAGAGTGCACCATCGATCGATATCAATAGAGCGCATTTCTGCATTTGTGGTGTAGGTGTTAGATGCAAAGCGCTGCTTCTGAATGCTGCGCGCTTGAGCCACGCGTTCTCGAACGACAGACGATTGCTCAGAATACGAAGAAGCAGAAAGATGGTCATACGATACACGCGGCACATCCACAAATAAATCAATGCGATCCATAAGAGGACCGGAAACTTTTTTCTGATAATGCGCAATTGCCGATGCCGTACATGTGCATTGTGTTGTTTCTTTTCCATAATTTCCGCAGGGACAGGGGTTCTGTGCCGCCACAAGCATGCACTGTGCAGGAAACCGCACCGTCCCCGATGAGCGGCTCACCGTGACGTGTCCATCCTCAAGCGGTTGACGCAGCGCTTCAAGGCTGCTTCTGGAAAATTCCGGAAACTCATCCATAAACAATACTCCTCGATGCGCCAAGCTCATCTCACCGGGGCGAGGAATACTTCCGCCACCGACCAGGCTTGCTGTTGATGCCGTATGGTGCGGACTGCGGAATGGGCGACTATTTACAAACGGCTGTTGGCGCGATAGAAGCCCTGCAGCACTGTGGATTGCAGTTACTTCAAGCGACTCATTAAGGGTAAGTTGGGGCAGTATTGATTGCAGTGAACGCGCAAGAAGTGTCTTTCCGGAGCCTGGTGGGCCTGAAAAGAGTATGTTATGTGCTCCGGCAGCGGCTATCTCAAGTGCGCGCTTCGCATGTTCCTGACCGCGAATATGCGAAAAATCAATGTGCTCTTTTTCTGATTCTTTATGTACTTCATCGCTGCGCTGATGGCATGCAAGCTCGCGCTTTCCCTGAAAAAATTCAATAAGTTCTCGCAATGAACGTATGCCATAAACACTCAAACATTCTGTTAACGATGCTTCATCTGCATTTTCCTCCGCTACAAATAACGTATCAATACCAAGCTGCTTTGCTAATAGTGCCAACGGCAGTATACCTCTCACGGGCCGCACATCTCCATCAAGCGACAACTCTCCTGCAAAGAGGCTTGTTTCGGCAAATACCCTTCCTTGATCTGAAAATGACGCTACTATCTCCCCATCTGCACAGAGAATACTCAAGGCAATAGGCAGATCATAAGCTGGGCCTTCTTTTCGAACATCTGCCGGAGCAAGATTGACAGTCACCCTCCCTCGCGGAAACGGCAGTCCGGAATTTTTGAGAGCAGCGCGAATCCTCTCACGAGACTCCTGTACCGCCATGTCCGGCAATCCGACAATAATAAAACAAAACTGCCCGCTGCCGGCATCGCACTCCACTTCTACGCGCTCACATTCAATGCCTATGAGAGCACCTGAGTATACTTTCGACGGCATAGCATGGAAATAAGGATCGCAGCACCCACAACAATAGCTGCATCTGCAATATTAATAAGTGATAACGAAAACAAGGGAATGAGGTCAATTGCACCGCCATAGAAAGTGCGGTCAATCACATTACTTGCGCTTCCACCCAAAAAAAGAATGATTGCCGCGCTGGCATTTTTTCTCTGTTCGCAATCAAGTCTCCGCCATATAGCAAGAACAGCGGCACAAGCTGCAAGAAAAAAAACAACAGCTACCCAATGTGAAAAAGGGTATCCGATTTCGATCCAAAAAAAATACCGGGGGTTAATAGTCACTGTGCTTGCATGGGGAGACAAAAGTGCCCATTGCTTGAGAACTCTATCAAAAACCAAAACAAGCAGAGCAAAAGCAAGCATCAACTGGCGCATAGTGCATTAGCGCCCTGATTTTTCCTGGCAGGTAATGCACAGCGTTGCCATTGGGCGGGCTTCCAGGCGGGCTTCAGCAATATCCGTGCCGCATGCGCTACAGCGGCCATAGGTTCCGTCTTTAATATGGCTTAGCGCAGTGTTGATATCATTAAGCTCAGAACTCAGTGTACCCTGAAGTGCAAGCGCATCGGCATAATCACGGGATTCATCAGCATTATCTTCATCGCCGGCTCCCTTTTCGTTCCAGATTACTTTGAACGAATCCCCATCGCGCACAGTGAAGCGCGCCAAATCCTGCTCTATCTTTTGCTTATCAGAAAGAAGCTTTTCTTGCTGTTTATCTAAAAATGGTTGTTGAAGTGCCATAAATTGGAAAACTGCCAATTACAAATCTTTATTACCTAATTATACTAAAAACCCCCATATACCAAAAGGGGGCGCAGATCACCTGCGCCCCCACATCAAAATGGGAGCTTTTTGTTGTTTGTTTAGTGATCGCGCCCGCATGTCGCTTATGGGCCTAATTGCATGCTGATCTCTCAATATGCGAATCAAGGTTATCCAAAAGCGGTACGAGATGGCTTCTACCGACGTGAAGCGCTTGTCCTCCCTCCAGTTCCTTGGTGTAATTCTGACCCTCATAAAAGATCCAAGTGCGCTTTGGGCCTTTTATGAGAATCAGACGTCACCTTATTTTGTTTTTGTTTTTTCGTGTAATAGGTCGGAAACTATTCCTTTCGAGGACTAGGAGAGGGGAACGAGATAGGCTGTTACGACGATTTCTGTAATCGCCGCCTCTCTCGGTTATGGATGAGCGGGATAACCGACAGTCTGCCCAGTAAAGGTTCATTCTTTGACTCATCTGTAGATAAGTATAGCACAAAAAATCCACATGGTCAATTTACGAACTTACTATAATAAATTAGCTATTTTTGTTTTATTTATAATATATTATTGAGTTGATACCTATTTGTGTTCAATTTCTGTATCAACTATTTATCCACACTTTTGCCACTTTATCCTATATCTTATCCACAGCATAATCACACCTTATTCTTGAAAAATGGTGGCTTTTTTGATAGTATTTGAATATCTTTTAGTAATCAAAAACTCATTATCTATGCGAACACTCATCTACTTAGGTCTTCTAACCGGGTTGTTCTTGGGAATTGGCTATTTGTTTGGAGGTGAACAGGGGCTTTCCCTAGCGCTTATTATTGCGCTGGTTATAAACATGGGGAGCTATTGGTTTTCGGATAAGATCGTCTTAGCTCTCTACAGAGCCAAAGAAATGAATATGGCAGAGTATCCTGCTGTATACAGAATTATTGGCAGCCTTACCCAGCAGGCAGGCCTTCCCATGCCAAAAGTCTACAAGATTGATATGCCCACCCCAAATGCCTTTGCGACAGGAAGGGATCCCGGACATGCATGCATCGGCATTACCACGGGTATCCTATCCCTCCTGACAGAGGATGAACTACGAGGCGTTCTTGCTCACGAGCTCTCACATATTAAAAATAATGATATTTTGGTTTGCACCATGGCGGCAACCCTCGCGGGAGCTATTTCCTACCTTGTACATATGATTGGGTTTGGCCTTGGACGGGATGAAGAAGGCCGGGGCAATCCACTGGTATTTCTGCTGCTTATTATTGTTACTCCCCTCCTTGCCATGCTCATTCAAATGGCGGTTTCACGCACGCGTGAATATGGAGCCGATGCAAGCGGAGCACACCTTCTTGGACATGGGCATTCCCTTGCATCCGCATTGCGCAAGCTTGGCGTAGCCTCTCAAATGCATCCGATCCAACCCACCGGTGCCCAGCAGGCAACGGCAAGCCTGTTTATCGTTAACCCCTTCAAACCTTCATTTTTAATCAATCTCTTCTCCACGCACCCCCCCATGGAAGAGCGCATCCGCCGCCTTGAACAGATGTAGAAAAGAATTTTACGCTGCTTTTTGCTGTAAGCGTGTTTGAAGCAGGGCGTAGGCTTCGAGGCGCTGTTGTTTTTTTGTTTCAAGCTGTTCGGTAAGGCCAGCAAGCATTTTTTGCTCAATTCCCATCTCAAGGGCATCCTGAAGGTAGCCTTGAGCAAGCTCTGTCATGCATTCTTGGTCGGTAAGCGACAGTTCCTGCGCTCGCTGCATGGTGAGTTCAAGTTCTGCCTCTGTTGCTTCCATCACGCGCTCTGTCACCTCACTATTCCTTTCCGATTCTTCTCGCGTGCGCTCTCGCTCCATCATCTCATTGAGTTGTTGTTCGTAGCTTCTTTCGAATGTGTCCGACATAGAGGCGGGTGTTAGAATTTAGGTTGCAATGATTGTAATAGGTGCTGTGATTTCTGCCGGTCAATTTCTGTTCCTAGTGACGCAAGAATCCGCACTTCATCCCGCTTGATGTCGGCAAGCGTTTTTTTGAAATCCTTTCGCGCCTGTCGTAATTGTCCGTGTGATATATTCATAGCTGTGCGTGGTTAGCAAGATAGTATACCACCGCTTCGCAAGTTTGTCAATGGTTTATGTGACAAAAAAAGGCCCGAGGCTTATGATCCGATAGGATCTGCTCGGGCGCGGGTGTTCATACCTGCCTTTCTTCTACTTTCCCGCCGGGGCGGGGAGAGGGACGACGTTGATGTCGGCGGGGGCGACGATCTCCAGGCGGACCGTTCCGCCCAGATCAACCTTGCCGGAGTGGCGAACATTGACGTTCGTTGCGTCCGACTTGGCGACCGTACGCCGCACCTTGGCCTGCCGGAGCAGCTTGCGCAGCTCCGTGACCTTGGCTTCGGCCTTGATCCGCCGCGACTTCTCCCGCCGCAACTGGACGATGAGGGAAACGGGTTTGCCAACCTTGTGGGTCGGCGAGGGCGCGGGGTGACTTCCGGGCTGGCATCCAGGGATTGCCAACATCCCGGCCAGGAAGATCGCCGCGACCAAGGGAGCCCGATGGGCTTTCAGCATGATTTGTCTCCTTTCGTGCTGATTCTTTACCAGTATACACTATTTACATGATTTTGTCAAGGGTCATTTGGACACTTTTAGCATAACCATACGAAAAAAGCCGGTTTTACCCGGCTTTTTCGCGACCCACACACTTGTTCTCCTTTGCTCTATGCTCCGCTAAGATGCCTTTTAAGCAGCTAGCGAAGGTTGAAGCTCTGAAATACGAACTCCGCCTAAGTGTTCGTCTGGAGGGGTTTTTGACGAGCGACGGCGAGGAATCTAAGTAATTTTCTAGCAGGAAAATTACGGCCCCGAGAGATGAATACCTAGAGCGAAGAGTTTTGTAATTTAAGAAGTTTACTTAGTATCCTCCGCTACTCTTTTCATCGAAAGGTTGATTCTCCCCTGTTCGTCGATTTGCATCACTTTTACCTTCACCTGTTGCCCGATTTTGACCACATCGGACACCTTATTCACGCGCATCGGCGCAAGTTCGGAAATATGTACCAAGCCTTCCTGGCGGGGCAGAATTTCCACAAATGCGCCAAAGTCCATAAGGCGCGTAACTTTGCCATCAAATATCTCGCCAACTTTTACTTCGCGTGTCAGGCGCTTCACCCATTCGAGCGCTCGGGCGCCGCCTTCTTCATTAGTCGACGTGATCATGACCAGACCACTTTGCTCGATATCTATCTGTACGCCCGTAGCGTCAATGATTTCATTGATTATTTTGCCCCCGGGGCCGATGACATCTCGGATCTTATCCGGATTGATCTGTAGGCTGATAATGCGGGGTGCGTATTTTGAAAGCTCCGGCCGCACCACAGGGATTGCCGCAAGCATGACATCTAAAATCTTCAATCGCGCCACATGTGCTTTAGTAAGCGTCTCCTTTACGATTGCCAAGGATAATCCATGTGTTTTGGTATCTAGCTGGATTGCGGTAATGCCGTCTTTGCTGCCGGCAACTTTGAAATCCATGCCGCCATCGCCGTCTTCCAAGTCCTGTAAATCCGTAAGTACTTTGTAATTCCCTTGTTCATCTGATGCGAGCCCCATTGCAATACCCGCAATCGGAGCTTTTATTGGCACGCCGGCATCCATGAGCGCGAGCGTTGTGCCACAGGTTGATCCCATAGAACTTGAGCCGTTTGAGCCGAGCACTTCAGACACAACACGAATGGTGTAGGGAAATTCTTCTTTTGAGGGAAGCACTGATTGAAGCGCTTTTTCCGCCAATGCGCCATGACCGACATCGCGCCTCGAAGGACCGCGCATCGGCTTAACTTCACCAACAGAGTACGGAGGGAAGTTATAATGATGCATAAAGCGCTTCTTGCCCACCTCTTCCATGCCATCAAGTGTCTGCTCATCTCCGGGCGAACCGAGTGTAGCGATAGAAAGCACTTGTGTCTCACCGCGCGAAAACAATCCTGATCCATGCGTACGCGGGAGTACGGCAACTTCTGCAGCCAAGGGACGAATTTCATCCATCGCTCGCCCGTCAACACGCTTGTTTTCCTGTAAGATTGCTCTACTCACTTCCTGTTCCGCTTCTTCTTCGGCAATCAGCATGCACTTTTTCCGTTTCTCTTTGCCTACTTGTTCACCCTTCAGCATTTCTTCCAAATCTGCTTTGAGCTTCCCTACGGCCTCTTTGCGGCTTTTTTTTGTGACTTTTTCTTTTGTAGTAAGGTAGGCTGGGAGCTTTTCTTTCAGCCAATTGCGCACCTTCTCAATAATTTCCGGTGTAAGCATCTCTTCTTCATCGGGTTTTTTAAGCATATCTTCGACGGTTCTTTTTGGCGTACCCATTTCTTTTTGGACAGTCTCGAGAAATGCGCAAATTTTTCCAATATGCTTGAGGCCAAATTCAATCGCGCCATAGGTAACGTCTTCAGATACCTGCCGTGCACCCGCCTCAATCATAATGACTTTTTCCGATGTGCCCACAACAAGCAAGTCTAGTTCGCTTTTTGTACGTGCTTCATAACTCGGGTTGATCACCCATTCACCATTGATGGTACCTATTCGAATACCGCCTAATGGCCCTTTCCAAGGGATGTCTGAAAGCATCAAAGCGGCGATACCGCCGATCATTGCAGGAATATCGGGATCGTTTTCTTGATCAATACAGAGCACCGTCAGGATGACTTGCACATCATTTCTCATGCGGTCATCAAACAACGGCCTGATAGCGCGATCAATGAGGCGTGCAGTGAGAATTGCTTCATCAGTTGCCCTTCCTTCGCGCTTAATAAAGCGTGAGCTTTTGATCTTGCCCGCCGCATACAAACGCTCTTCGTATTCCACCATGAGGGGGAAATAATCAATGGTGTCATTGGTTTTTGAGCCAATGACGACTGTGGCCAAGACGACCGTATCGCCATAGCGACACACGACAGAACCCGACGCTTGCTGTGCGAGTTTGCCGACTTCAAGAGACAGCGTTTTGCCGCCGATCTCCATCTCAAATGTTTTTTGCATACACAAAACCTTTCCACTTGCACTAACCGTCAGATATTAGGTCTCCATCCATTCCGATGAAGAGTCTCTATGTATCCGACGACTAGGAAAGCGTTATGAAGAGTAAAGAATGAATCACGAATATTCATGATTCCTTATTTGATCTTCATCACCTAGCGACCTTCCACCATATCATACAGCGACTTGGGCTTTCGAGAAGAACTCTTGCTTGGCGCCACTCCGGATCGCTTGACATTGCCATGCGCGTGCATGAGGTATCTACTGCGATCCTTATCCAAGTCAATATAATCATCAGCTTGTTCGACAAGTTTTGCGGATGTCGTCTTGCCGAATGCCATTACTTCAACAATGCAGCCTTTGTTTTCTTTCAAATACAAAACGAGCGGAATATAGTCGCCATCGCCGGTTACCAGCACGACAACATCAAGCTTATCGGCAGACTTGATTGCATCAACCGACAGCCCGACATCCCAATCGCCCTTCTTCGTGCCATCGGGAAACACCTGCAAGTCTTTTATTTTGAGTTCAAATCCTTGTTTTTCCAACGCTTCAAAAAAACTCTGTTCTTCCGATGAGTGCGAACGTACAACATACGCAATAGCGCGTATAAGCAAGCGTGATGACGTTGCCGTCTTCAACACTTCTTGGAAATTCACGCGCGTGCCGTAAAGATTCTTTGCCGAGTGGTACATATTGCCCACATCGATGAACACTCCCACGCGCTGATCTTTATGTTTCATAAGCCAAGGGTAAGGTTGATTACGCAGCTTGCACTGCATCGCCTTGCGCAACGAGCGCTGCATCAAAAGCATCTTCTTCTTCCTTTTTGCCGAAATCCCTCACTTTCAGTCCGAGGCGTTTGACAAGGTCTTGGTACGCTGCGAGATCTTCAGAAGCAAGATAACGCAGAAGCCTTCGGCGTTCTCCTACTTTTTTCAAAAGTCCTCTGCGGGAAGAATGATCCTTGCGGTGCTCTTTGAGATGCTCCGTCAAGCGGGTGATTTCCTCGGTGAGAATTGCCACCTGCACCTGCGTTGAGCCGGTGTCGCCCGCATGCGTGGCGTATTTTTTGATAATCTTCTCCTTTACTTTTTTATCCAACATAGATGTGGACCTCCTTTGTATCGCCAATGCCCAGTAGTTCGTCGAGGAGATCGACGAAGAACCGAGTCAAGCGTTATGAATTCAATGGATTAAAGATATCATGCGATGGGTATATTGTCAAGAAAGTGAAATAAGATTACACTTCCAGTCATGCGTCGCACAACTATGCTTGCCACCACTATCAGACAATTTCTTGAATATCTCGAAGTAGAAAGAAACCGTTCTCTGAAGACGGTAGAAAATTACCAATTTTATCTTAATCGTTTTTTGGAATGGGCCGACACGCACCGCATAAAAAAAGCGAGTGATATCACTCTTGATACCATCCATGAATACCGGCTCTGGCTGAACAGGCTCCATGGCACAAAACCACTGAAAAAGAATACGCAGAATTACCACATAATTGCCATACGGTCGTTTTTGAAATATCTTTCCAAGCGCGATATTCCGGCACTCGCCCCGGAAAAAATTGAACTTGCAAAAATACCCCAGCGCACTGTGGAGTTTTTGGATGCCGACGATCTTGAACGGCTGCTCAGCGCAACAGAACGCAGCGGGGAAGCACTGATTATCAAAAAACGTGATCGAGCTATTTTAGAACTGTTGTTTAGTACTGGTATGCGCGTATCTGAGCTTGCATCGCTGAAGCGCGATAGTATCAACCTCAAACGTGACGAATTTACCATTCGAGGCAAGGGTGACAAATACCGCCTTGTATTTCTATCCTCGCGAGCGCAGGAGCATGTGAAATCATATCTTGATGTGCGGAAAGATTTGTTTGAGCCTCTTTTTATTCGGCATGATCGGGCATTCAACCCACGCCGCACTACCGAAACACAAGAACTATTTCTAACTCCCCGAAGCATCCAGCGCATCATAAAGAAATATGCGAAAGTCGCCGGCATTACAAAACAAATTTCTCCCCACACGCTGCGGCATTCGTATGCCACTGATCTTCTAATGAACGGCGCAGACATTCGCTCCGTGCAATCGCTCCTAGGCCATGCCAGCATCACCACTACACAGATCTATACCCATATCACCAACCAGCAACTTCGAGATGTGCACAAGGCCTTCCATGGCAAAGTGCGAAAGAAATAATGTATGCTTGATGAGTCAAAACAACTCTCTCCACACATTCCGGAAAAACTTAAAAAAGAAACGATTAGCCGCCTTCGGGAAATGGGCGTAACACCAAACAGCCTGCGCGGAAAAGAAGTGCTTGATATCGGCGCAGGTGATGCAAACTTCGCTCGAATCGCAAAGGCAAAGGGTATTCGTGTTACATCTCTCGAAAAATATCCTGAACACAATTTCCCTGAAGGACTTCCTGTTGATATTCCCTATGTAGTTGGAGGAGCCGAAGAGATGCCATTTGAAAATGAGAGTTTTGATACGATTATATCACTTGCCGGACCGCCTTCTTCAGTAGAGCATATTGCAGATATCGAACGCATTCTTAAGGAAGCGCTTCGCGTTTTAAAACCCGGAGGAGAGTTCCGCTTCACTATTCATCCCGGCATATTTCTTTCTGCGCTATGGAATGATGATCCGCCTGTTACCCCTGAAGAATTCAAGCGATTTTCTCCGATGCAAGTATCTGCACGATCACAGGCAAAAGCAGAAAAATATTATTCAGAATTTTTACCAAAACTTTTAGATACATACCATGTGAAACGAAAAGATTTAATTGATGACTATAATCCAAAACGTAAATGGCAATTATGCATTTTGAAAAGGAAATAATTGCGTTTCTTTCTTATTATGATACGTTAAACCGTAATGCCCCCGTAGTTTAATGGACAAAACACCTCCCTTCTAAGGAGAAAATTCAGGTTCGATTCCTGGCGGGGGTACCAGTACGACATAATCTTCATTTTTTATGCAAACATTTTTTCTCGCATTCATCGCGATAACGAGCGGCGCGGTAGGCAATCTCTTAATCAAACTATCATCAAAGGACATTCCTCAAACGCTTACCATGGAAACATTTGGCAAAATGTTCACATCGCCCATGCTTCTGATCGGCATATTCTTTCTTGTGGGAAGTTTCCCTGTCTATGCGCTTGTACTCCAGCGCTTGCCGATAAGTTTTGGATTCCCCCTCGTTCAAAATCTTGCATTTGTCACGCTGCTTATCTTGTCTTTCTTTTTTCTTAAAGAACAATTGACATTCATCAATGTAATTGGTATTCTTCTTCTCGTCGTCGGTCTGTTTCTGGCAGCCGCAAAATAATAGTATGGTGGCCATAGTTTAGTGGTAAAACTGCGGTTTGTGGTACCGCTGTCACGGGTTCAATTCCCGTTGGCCACCTTTGCCTCCGAACATACATTCGAAGACAAAGGAAAAAGCATCTCCCGAAAGGGAGGTGTTTTTGTTTTCTAGCTCAAAGGTCAATGAGTGCTTCCGATTCAGTATAGTACTATGATTATTCGGGGATTGTGTTGTTCTTTTCGTAATACGCCTCACTCGCCTTTTGTGAGTTTACCACTTCTGTTGTGTATGTTTTATCCGGCATCCAAAATTTTGAGTGCTCTGCAGTATATTTGGAATCCTTAAAAAATACGAGCGCGTCTCCAATACGTATGTCCTTGAAGGCACGAACTCCTGTACCTCCGTTATGGAATACACGAATTATTTCAGCGTTCAGCCATTCATAGCCGGATAATCTTGAATCATCAACTAGAAGTGATTGTTCTTCTTTTGTCGCGGGATCAAAAATCTTCAACGCCCAATACCGATCATAATCCTCTCCATATTCCTTAAATACATCTTGGACAAACGCGACATATCTCTTGTCTGGAGAGAAGGTGAAATGCGATCGCTCATCACTTGAGTCTTCATTACTTGTGATGGGGGGCGGATATTCGGTTTCTTTCTTCAGTTGAATAAGCAATTCATCTATGACGGCTTTTTGTGTTCGTAACTGAATTACAAAAAACACACCCGCGCCAATGAAAAGAAGCCAAGAGATAATAAGCACAGTTTTGTATATATGGTTTCTACAGGCCATACGCTAGTTTTGACTCCAATAAAAAGAAGTGTCGTCGATTTTCTTAAGGAAATTTCCCTTTGGTACTACATGTGTTAGAAATCAAACGCAAGAAATCCCACGACCATGGAAATGAGTCGCGGTCGAAGGATTTGCAATGTTTCCGGAAAGAAGGCCGCGTGCCATTTCGTATGATTCCTCCCACGCGGTCTTTCTTGCTTTGCCTGCACCTGTGAGAGGGTCTGTGATCTTTTTGAAATTACGATCAGTTTTTTTAAAAGGATCATACTGCCCCCTCTGAAGAACGACGTCCTGAATAGTATTCGGCCATGCTTTGGCCCTGACTCGATTGAGCACGGAGCCGCCGATCCATATTTTTGCTTCACGCGACTGATCCTCCGCTTCACCAAAAATAAGCCGTGCTAAAATAATGTCTTCGGGATCATCGTGGAAATCGCCAGTCCAACGAAGGTTTATTGCTGATGAGATGCGTTTTTTGATTGCGCGCGCAACGCTCGCCGCAATGATTAGTTCAAAGCGCGCGGTTGATTTGGTCAGATATGCGCGGAATTCCTTAACATCCACATGATGAACCGACATTTGCGGAAACGATACGTTTGGATCTATTTTTATCGTGGCTTTAATATTTCCTTTGTCCGAAAAAAGAATATCGCGTTCAGTCACGCGAATCGTTACGGGAATCATGACAATCTTTTTGTCAACGGTTGTTGTGCCGATCTGAAGATTGGTCTTTATATGTTCACTTTTTTTCAATTTCGTAGCAAATTGAGTCGTGCTGCCAAGCACCTCGATTTCAATCCCAATATCATCGCCTATCGATTTTCCCGAATATGTGATACTTGTAAGTTTTAAAATAATTATTTTTGGCATACAAAGCTTTTGCGTAATTCCTTCTTGAATCAATTATAACATAGCTGATAAATAAAACGCTTCACAAGATACTATGGTGGCAATTGCAGGCTCCGGTAGCGGCTCCGATTCCAACTAAAGTGCACTATCCGCAATGCCGCCACATGTAAACATTTTCTGAAAAGAAGGTGTTTTTGTTTATGGAGAAATTACGTATAATAGAATGTATGAAAAAAATACTTATCATCGGAATAAGCGGTTCTGGCAAAAGCACGCTCGCTCAAAAACTCAGCGATCACTTGCATATTCCCGTGATTCACTTAGATCAACTTTTTTGGAAACCAGGGTGGATTAAGGAAGAAAAAGAAGTTTTTGAAAAGAAAGTGCTTGCGGCGATAGCTAGGGATCGGTGGATTATCGATGGCAATTACACCAACTCAATGGAACACTGGATACAAGATGCTGATACGATTTTTTACTTCGACTTTCCTGTCTGGCAGTGTCTGTGGAATGTCATCAAGCGAAGAATCATGTTTCACAAAAAAACACGACCCGATGCAGCAAATGGATGCGACGAAGTCCTTGATCTCGAATTTTTAAAATTTATCTGGAACTTTCCAAAGAACAATGCTCTTCGAATTGAAAGTATTCTCGCAAGACAGCCAAAAGAGAAAAAGATAGTTCGTTTTAAAAACTATATGGAGATTAAGTTATTTTTGAAAAACATGACGTAGATTGAAGATCTGGAATATTAATCATACTACTAGCTCTTCACTCAAATGCAGGTCCAACATCCTCCATGATGGCACACCACAAAGACATCTCCTGAAAGGAGGTGTTTATGTTAATAAAAAGACCTCCTGAGTTGGAGGTTTAAAGCGACAAAGGTTCTTTCTTTTTATTGTCAGGGCTTCTTGGATGGACGATAAATGGTTTACTGCAGAAGCTCAGATCAGTAACTTCACCATCATCAGGATGAGAATATCCACTTACACAGAAACTGATCCATCCCGTGTCTTCAACAGGTAAGAGTCGTACTTCCAGTGATACCATTGTTTCGCGATGCGCTGCAAGCTCAATGTCCTTATAAAAAGTAAATCCTCCCTGCCGATAATCAACAACTTCCTGTGTGAAATTATTCACCACAAGAGCTCCGCGACTCATCGACCATTCAGGTATGGGGTCATAAGGAATTCGAAGAGATGAATCATCTTGAAAAAGGCTGCGCTTCGAAAATCTCAGTGAAAAGAGTGATGTATCTTGATTGGAGATAATCTTAAGTCTTTTCGCTTCAAGCCAACCATCATCACCAACGACTCCTTCGGAAGGAACAAGGGGTATTTCAGTAATCACGATTTTTGCTTTCGTCCATTCTCGTATATTCAATAAGCATCCTGATAGCGCATTGGCACAAAGTACCGATACAATACTAATACGTATCGTGTTATTCATTGACAAGGTACTCGCTGTTGAGTGTATCGTTGGTATTGAAAAGGTCAAGGCTCTGTATAAGATTTTTTTATTCCGATGCAAGATCCTGAAGGGCTTTAAAATAATTCCGGTAGTACGACGCAACAGTGCTGTCGGTGATCAGAAAAACAATTTCCGGTTTTTGAAAGAGTACATGCGCCACAGTTTCTCCAAAAATCCACACAACCATCGGGCTTCCAAAATCCTCTGAAAGGTATTTAAAGTGCGCACGTGGCAGAGAAGCAAAAGGCGTTCCTCGTACAGACTCGATTGCAATCGCATGAAGACTGATCGAATGCTGTACACGCTGGCTAGTAAATTCTTCATAAAATTCCTTATGGTCCCGCAAAAGATGTCCATTTGCAGCAATAAGGTAGAGGTCTTTCTTTTCATCAATCACCTTTTGGCACAACTGCCGTATCCCATCAAAACCGTTCAGTGTCTGCGTTTTTTGATTCCATAGTTCGTTAAAATAATTCTGAAACAAATCATGCACGTCTGAGCGATCAAAACGCATCACACAGGGGTTTTTGCCGTAGATAATCAAAAGGGTTTTTTTGCCATAGAGATTTATCTGAATAGGTAGAGATTGCCCGGTTTTCATCACGCGAAATTCACTAAGCCTTCCTTCTGTGTCACCAGCACGGATACTATTCTCTCGCACAAGATCCAGAGAGTCGGCGCGAGTCAGCATGCGCACGCGAACTCCTTTTGCAACTCGTAGTGTATGATAGGCCGTAAAAAATGATGATGACATTATTTGCTGAAAAGTATCGGATGCGCCAATAACACAATACTCTTCTTCTTTTTCAAGATCGGCCAGCATCTCATAAAATGCATTGCCAATCGCTTCGACTCCATTTTCAACTACCACTTCTTGATTCCATAGATATTCAAAATACTCTCGCAGCCCTTCGGCAGCTTCTTTTGATTTGAGTGAAAATGTAACAGGTCCGCTTTTGGGAAGCACAATAGATACCACATCCCCATACATTTCAAATCGAACTGGGGATTTTACATTCGATGGCAAATATCTCGCCTGTGTTAAGGCCTGTGTATTTCTTAATGAAAGATGTTCGCTTGATGTTTTTCGATCATACAAAACTCGAAAGTTAATTTCCTTTTTTACGCGCTCTTGATGAAAGCGCTCCCATTCTTTGTTATATTCCAAACCTGAAGAAACCGGAAAAACTCCTAAAGCATATAATGTTTCTCCACTCTTTAATTCAAGCGACTGTCTACGTGCTTGTAAAATACCCTCAATACCATCATACACACGAATATTACGATGTCCGCCTGCTTCACGCTTCTTAAGTTCGTCAATAACTTCTTGTGCGATAATTCTCTGCTGATCAAGTGATTCCAGCAAATGCGAAGGGTGATTTGCTTCAAAAACAAAAATACTATTCTGTATCATTTTTGATACTAACCCTCGCTGTTCAAGCTTTTCTAATGCCTGGTACACGAGGTTCCGATGAAGTTTCGTTATTTTTATCACTTCGCCTGCTTTTAATTTTTTTTTCTCAACTAGTACGAGATACACAGTTATCTCGTTTTTTGTAAGCCCCAGAGATTCAAGATTGTTCTCAAGCATAGCTACATTATCATATTTCTTATGACACTATTATTATAGATAATTATAATACATTTAGCAATTATTAATCATACCATATCATGGCATAATGTGCATTATTAGTTATATTTATAATACTTTTTAGTATTATCACCATTGACATATACAATAAAATATGATATACTATAATCGCATGCAAAACAAAAAGAGGAGGAAGTCATGAGTTTCGCACTCGTCGGTGGATTAGCCCTCGCAATGGCAACACCGAGCATTACGGTCAGTGTGTCCCCGGGAATCAGACTGGGATCATCGGTCAAAACGAGTATCTACACGACCATCGGCACTGCCGTCCCTGTCGGTGACGGGAAAGCGCTCATCGGCGAGATTGGCGCGGCGGTGACACCGAACGGAGTAATCCTACCCGGAGCTGGGATGGGGATTGCACTCCCTATCGGCAATGGCGTAGGGGTGGCCGTGGTCGGGTCGTACTCGACCAATCTCACGCTTACGTCCCATTCTGGCGCTATCCTCGTCGCTCCGTCCGTCTCTCTCACGAAAAACGTGAGGGTAGGGATCGGGATGGGACCAACCGTCACGTTCGCGAGCGGATCAGCCGATGTCGGGCTGATCATCTCCCCCCGACTCACCATAAGTTTCTAATTAGTACCTTTTTCTCAACTGCAGTTGGAAGCCCCCTATTCTCAAAGTGAGGGGCTTTCATTTATAAAAAATAAATATCCAAGAATACCTGGGGATGGTGTATTAGAAGTTAGAACTCACTATGTCAACATCTCTCGAAAATAAAAAGACCCATCTCACCAGACGGGTCGCGCATATTACTTTGCTGCCGCAAAGATTTTTTTCATGAAGTTAAGCATTGAAGAATCACCCCTTCTTTCAAGATCCTTCCATTGCTCTGCACCCCAGAATATACCCGTTGTAACTCCTGCGTCCATCACAAATGTTAGGTCCCGCTTCACTCGATTCGGATTCATGCTTTTACTGGCTTCTTCAAGTGAAATATCTCGAAGTGATTCTCGCGCCCAGGTCTCTGCTTGGTGTTCTATGTCCCAGCTTTCAAGCCCAGACTCTGCGAGTTTCGCTCGAAACATACCAGCAGTGCCATAATCGCTTTTTGGAGTGCCGTAGGTATGCTCTACGTATCCTCCGTTATCATAGGAGATCGAGAAAAACGTAAAGCCAAGAATATTGGCGCTCTTTGCGGTTTTGATAAAATCTCCTTTGTCGCCGGAAACTGTTGCGATGATCGACCGATTGAGCTTGTCATACTTGCGAATAATCTCCGCCTGTTGCGCAAAGAATGCTTCCTGATCGCTAAAGGGCTTGCCGATACCAAACGTACTTCCGTCCGCATAGTACAGCTCATTTTCAAGCTGCCAATGCGAAATTCGTGTATCGCTTGCATACGCTTTGACAACCATCTCGATGTAAGCCAGAAGATAGCGCTTCTGCTCTTCTTCGGAAAGCTTGGCAACCCACGGTGGAATATGATACTCCGGCCAATGCGGCACCTTCCTTCCCAAGCAGAGAATGACTTTTTTGATTCCTGCTTGCGCTGCGTATCTGAGTTGCCACTCAAGATTGTAGTCAAGCTTAAGTGAGTTCGGTCCATCGTCTTGCGCCCAATTCCAGTAGAGCTCGTAGCGCAAAATCTCTGGAGCAAGCTCCTGAATGAGTGTCAGCAAGAGGCCGCGCGGATCGCATCGCCCACCTTCACACAACCACATGCTATGTGGCAGCGAATAGGTAAAACCAAGAGTCATTCCTTTCAGGCGTTCGTAGTCAAAGGGGGCTTCTGTAGGAAGCACGCTTGGCGTAGCACTTGGCACCACCGATAGCGTCGGTGACGGAGATGGAGCAAGTGTTGGTGACAGCGTCGGCTGAACAGTCTGCTGCGTGGTGCTTGGCGATACAGTCTGTAACGCAATTGGCACTGGCACCACCGCGCATGCAGAGAAGAGAAATGCGAGAGAAAGTGAGATACCTAATCGTGCAGAAAATCTATGCTTTCTTACCATGGTAGCGGTCAATGTACATGTCGAGAATACTAAAAGAACTATTCGTTAATGTCAAAAGTTTGATCCATCATACATTTACTATATCCTCCTCATCTGGTATCTTATATACTCATGAAGCACTTCATCATAACTAGTATTATTGGTTTTCTTTTTCTAATACCTTTGCACGTCAGTGCAAAGGAAATTTTTTTCCCTAACGTTCCCTTTACGTCACAGGCTCCCCTTGGCGAATGGAAGGATGCGCGGCTTCAGAATGGATGCGAGGAAGCTTCAGTTATCATGGCTCTTACCTGGGTACAGAATGAAAAACTCACACGATCAGCCGCACAAAAAGAAATTATTGCGTTAAGCGATTTCCAAAAGAAAAAATATGGTTCGTTTGTCGACACCTCTCCGCATGATACTGAAGTACGACTTATTAGAGGTTATTATACGTATTCAGCCACACAGACAAAACTTATTAAAACAATCGGGGATCTCATACATGAACTTGCCCGCGACGCCATTCTTCTTATTCAAGTCGATGGACGTATTCTCAAAAATCCCTATTACACTGGGCAGGGGCCTGAGCACCACATGCTCGTTGTAGTTGGATACGACCAGGCAACAAAAGAATTTATTACGAATGACCCCGGAACAAAACGAGGTGAGCATTTCCGTTATCCTGAAAAACGTTTTTTTAAAGCGATCAATGATTACCCAACCGGAGATCATCAGAAGCGAAAAGGTATTCAAAAACACATGATCGTCGTTTCTAAAAAATAAATCACGCAAAGTATTGACACATTTCTCATTTTTTTATACTCTTTCTTCGAAGAATGGATAAGCATGAAAAAGAAATCCATTGATCATACTGTACTTTTGAAAAGGGAACTTGCAACAATCGGCATTACCCCGCCAGAGCCTTCATTTGTGCGACTATTAAAGGAGGGGATCATACAAAAGATGAGAGAGGTATCGACAAGAACGGCGGCTACCCCTGAAATCAAAAGAGATTTTGATATCGTAAGAGACTTTCTTAAGGACGTATCCGATGAATCTTTTTGGTCGCGTATGCCTCTTCAAGAATTCTCATTACTTCACCCCAACTCACTCCATCCTACTATGGCTGGTGCGCTACAAACTGTGAGAGCGCATATTGTTGGTGTCGATATTGATATTGATCTTCTCTCGGGAAAGCATACACCAAGCGGTATACTGCGCGCTATTGAAGCATTTGTATTTGTAAAACGAAAAGGCGCCAGACTCTATATCGGATCAAGCGGAGTTGGGTATCGGTCAAGCAATTCTTTTAGTATTATGTCATCGAAAAAAGGAATTGAAAAATTCATGGAAGCACTCGATCTTCCGGAAGGGAGCTTTGAAGAAATACAGCTACCCCAAAAAAGTGTTCCGCAGAATTTGTAGAGTATAAGCCACGCGATATCGCGGGCTTTTTTTAAAAAAAGTTTCATGACATGCTTGACAAATAGCACATATGTCAATAGACTAGCGATGTGTACATTCCATATCTTGAAGCACTTTTTGATTCAAAGCTGTTTTGGGAAATCACTATTACCCTTATTTCGATCCTAGAAGTAGGCGTGGTCTTTAGTCAAGCTGTGATGGTGTGGCGTAATAAATCCGGAGAGTCGCTTTCAACTCGGTGGTTTCTATTCTTTGTAGCGCTCTGCACCTCAACGATTATCTATGGAATCGTAAAGCGCAATCCAATCTTTATTATCAATGGAGCGCTTTTTTTAAGTGTACGCTGTGCAGTACTTTTTGGATTATACAAATTTAAGGGCTTCACACGTGAAGAATGGGGTATTGCCGCCT
>JBBTRI010000016.1 GCA_038065255.1 Patescibacteria group bacterium | reverse complement strand
ATAATTCCGATAAGCCCACTCTTCGCGATATCTTACGCCTCCTGCGCCCAACACCGACATCACCGGCGCAGTCTGAGCTCTTTAGATATATCGTAAAAGGCGAACTTGGCGATGATCCATCGCTTAACCCCAAACTACACGCCTATGAGCAGCTGAAAAAGTCTACCAACGAACAAGAAATCATTGAACTTATTCGAAAAGGGAGACTGCCGTTTGAGGTTGTTATCCCTGTAGTAAAAGAAATGACACTGGCCATCTGGACAGAATTGCTGTACCAGGCGCCTTATCAGAATTTGTTGCGCAACCTTGCGACATTCACTCGACATGGTGTATTTGCTGATGAAAAAAACGTGAGGTATGTCGTTGAGCGACTCACAAATCCCCAAGCAATCGAGCATGCAAAAATTCTTCCGTTTCGATTCTTCAATGCCTGGAAAAAATATACCGAGAGTGAGCAAGCTGACAATCGTATTGCAGATGCGCTGCGCGAGGCTCTGGAACTTTCATTTGTGAATATGCCCGAGCTTGGAAGTGGTACTATCGCACTTGGTATTGATGTGAGTGGATCGATGACGCAGCCCATTGCAGGACAGAAGGGATCAATGGTGTATTGCGACATTGCGGGTATATTTACCGGAGCATTATTGAAACGCATCAAAGATCGTGCAATCACACTGCCATTTGAAGGCAGGGTTGTGTCGGCTGACGGTATTTCAGGCCGTGACGATATTATGGTGACAGCAGAAAAAGTAACGGAAATGAGTAATGGCGGATCTACCGCAGTCGGAGCGCCAATCGAGCACTTACTCAAAAATAAGATTGTTGTAGATACGTTTATCGGCATTACCGATGACCAGGATTGGGCGCATGGGGAAGGGTATGAATGCAGTGGGCCGTTTATCGAGCTCTGGCGCGAGTACAAAAAAAATGTCAATCCAAACGCCAAAGCATTTTTGGTAACAATTGCGCCCTATCGCGATGCAGGGGTGCCAAAAGGGGAGAAGGATGTGTACTTCGTGTATGGATGGAATGCGAATGCACTGAAGTTTATAGCATCGACGTTGAACGGTGGACTTAATCAAGTCGAAACGATTAAAGCAATGTCGCTCGAAAAAATTACTAACACATTAGCATCCCCTGAAGACGCAGAAGAAGAGGAATAATATGAACAAAGAAAAATTTACACCATATATTCGAGTGCCGTCGTTTACGATTTGTGAACAGAATTTGAAAATTCCATACAAGTCTTACGAGGTACAAAAACGCAATCAGAGGAATCTAAGAGTACTTAAAAAATCAGCGTTGGAAGGGCTCATACGCGACGAGAGCACGCAGAGCTTGGATATGAATGATCTTGTAGCGTCATTCAAAGTAGTAGCGAAGAATTATAACTTTACTGCAAAAAAAGAACTTACAGAAAAAATAAAAACCGCACTAGATGTTACTTTTCTGCGAGATGGCACACAGAATACTGAAGTTAGTGAACTCCTAAAAGAAAATTATGAATCAAATTCGTATTCGCAGAAAACCAGCAACTTAATTGTAGACGGTATTGATCCCAGAAATTTGGGTATTATTGCAGAAATACTCAAAGAAGGGCGACTTGCACCTGATTCTAAAATGAAACTTTTTGATGCTGTCGGCAATGACGAACAAACACTCAAAACACTTTTCCGACTTACAAGAGGCAAGATGGATGTTGCACTTGAGATTGTGAAGCGTGCTGAACGGAATGAATTTAAAATTGCGATTCTCACCAATATTCTAGGTAGGATCAATAATCGTGTATCAGAGCAGGAACGGCAAGAGCAGATGAAAAATAACTTTCTTTCTTCGATGCAGTACCACATTGCTGAAGAACTGGCATTGAAATGCGAATCGCCTGAATTGTTGACCTTGATAGACTCGGGAGCGCTCTCTATGTGTCATGTGATGCGTGCTGTTCCCTCGATTGCTTCAAGCACCCTTCTGTATGATATTGCGAAAAGATGCGATAACGCCAGTGACATCATTCGGATTTTGAAATGCATTACCGACCAGGCAGTACTTAAGAATTGTACAGCTGCATCAGAATGTGAATTCGTGCGATTGGACGAATGTGGGCGAACAAAAATCATAGCAATTGCAGAAAAATGCATGAATGCGTTGAGCAGGAACACAATCATTACTCAGGTGGGAAAACTAAGAGATACCAATAAATTTATTACTGGGATTCCACGTGGTGAGGATGCTATCCATATTGCTTGGAGTAATACAGGAGATAGAGGATATCACAGGGACATCTTTGCCACTCTTGAAGCTAAAACAGGTCTTGATTTTCCTGAAGAGTTGCGCAGTGGCGGGTACATAAAAAAGAATGAACTGGAGTCAGGTGAACTTGAAGTTGTTTTTTACGACAGCAGCGGTGATTTTGGACAGTATAGCAAGAATGTTCTTGAGAGATATCGAGATGAGCTTTCAGCAACACTCGGTACATTATTGGGTCGTAAGGTGATGCTAACAATTAATAACTCATAATAATTCATATTAAGAAAAACTATGCAAGGCGAATACATGCAACAAAAACCAATGAGCGAATTCTCATTGCCATATCTCAAAGATATTCCGGCAAAGAATCGCAGAGCCGTAATGTCTGATGAATGGG
>JBBTRI010000015.1:28192-43941 GCA_038065255.1 Patescibacteria group bacterium | reverse complement strand
TTCTCAATGATGCACTCATCCCGTTTTCTACCCGCGCGCAGCACCCGCTGACATGTGAGGCATGGAAAAAGGCATATGAAGGAATAGCGAAAATACTTCATGATGGGAATATAGCCGATGATCGGATATTTGATCTTTGGTACTGTGTCATGGAAGCTGGACTCGTTGATTTCAATAAAATGAGTTTTACCAAAGATGTCGCCGTACGCTTAACAGAAGAATGCGAAGCAGTATTTGATGTGATAACACAGCATCCCTGCGGGGAATGGGTAAGCCTCATGTTTGATGAAGTTGCATTTGTTTTTCGAGGCGAAATGCCCTATGCAGAGACGGTGCGAAAGCGCTTTGATTGTTCTCGCCTGGTTCGCCTCCTTGAAGAAGCCGTCATTAATCTGAATATCCTTACCACATGCTATGAATATATTCAGCAGCGCAAAGAAGGTGTGGTCGATAGCGAGATGAAGCCAACAAGCTTTTCGATCCCGGGGCTCTCACTCCTTTTTTACCAACAGGATTCAGAAGATGACTTTGCGTATCAAGCTAAAATTGTTGAGCGCATCGCCCATGGTGTCGCTCTTCAAGTCGGCTAACAGCCCCGCACTTTTCGGGGCTTTTTTATAAAAAAAAGCCTCTTATGGCCAAGAGGATTGGGGAGATTCGGTATGTGATTGCATTCCTTTGAGTGCGCTACTTGACTCACTATAGAGAGTCGCTGCAATATCATGTACCGTGACGATCGCAAAGCGTTCAGGCTGAGCAGTGAGCAGTTCTTTGAGGTTTTCGTTACGCAACAGAACCATGAGACATGACATCGCGCCAAGAATCGCACCCTTTGTTCGCATCTCAATACTCCACTCAATGCCAATGGCAGGACTATTGTGTTCCGCAAAGAGGTCGCATACTAGTATGAGTTTACCGTCCTGTGAATCAGAAAGAATTTCATGGATCCATTCTGAGAGTTCATGAGGAATGCCTTCATAATGCCGGTATTGATCGTCTCCTATGAGATCGACGGCAGGATGATGGCCAACGCGCCAGCAATCTAAGATGACGGAATGTTGAATAGCTGAAGAAAGAGGGGATATCGCCTGAAGTTGAATGTACAGTTGTTTAGAAGTGAGGACCTTCATGATAGCACCACTCTAGTGTAGTGTAGGAAAAAAGTCAAGACTCCAAGACGATATTCACTAATTTATTTTTCACGACGATGATCTTTTTGATATCTTTACCCTCTATCCATTTTTGAACCGCCGGGCGGTCGAATGTATGAGCTTTAAGCATATCTTCAGCGCAATCTACTTCAACTTCGATTTGATCTCTAACCCTGCCATCAACTTGAATCACAACGGTTACAACAGAATCTTTCACTAATTCGGAATCATAGGTTGGCCATGTATGGGTAGAGATGGGTTCAGCGCCGCAGAGTTCGAGTAATTCTTCAACGATGTGAGGAGCAAACGGCGCTAAGATAAGAAGAAGCCTTAATTGAAGTTCTTTGTCGATCACCTCTTCTTTATGGATGGCATCATGAAGTGCATTCACACAGATCATCATCGAGCTGACAGCTGTATTAAAATTAAATGTTACAATGTCTTCCGTCACTTTTTTTACTGTTTTATGAACGCCCTTTTGCAATTCGTGGGATGAAGTATGAGTATGGAGATCCGGGTGTTTTCTAATTTGATCAAAAATATACCAAACTCGCTCAAGGAATCTGCGTACGCCAACTGCGCCATTGGTGCTCCAGGGTTTTACCGCTTCGAATGGGCCCATGAACATTTCATATATGCGGATAGTATCTGCGCCGAACATTCCGACAACATCATCCGGATTAATCACATTGCCCCGTGACTTCGACATTTTCTCTCCATCTTCACCAAGGATGAGTCCTTGGTTTCGAAGTCGTGTAAACGGTTCGTCAAAAGAGAGGAAACCGCAGTCACGCAGAGCCTTGGTCATAAAGCGAGCATAGAGGAGGTGGAGGACTGCATGCTCTGCGCCGCCGACATACATATCAACAGGCATCCAATACTGTATTTTTTCTTTGTCGAACGGTTGATTTGTTTCACGGGGACTTGTATAACGCAAGTAATACCAACTGGAACACATAAATGTGTCCATGGTATCCGATTCTCGCCGTGCCGACCCCCCGCACGACGGACATTTCACGGAATGAAATTCTTTTGAGCGCGTAAGAGGTGATTCACCCGTGGGGCGGAAATCAACATCCGTTGGCAAAAGAACCGGCAGATCAATTTCCGGCACCCCTTGTTCACCACACGAATCGCAATACAGGATCGGGATAGGCGCTCCCCAGTAGCGTTGGCGGGAAATAAGCCAGTCACGGAGCTTGTATGTTGTTGAGGTTTGTGCAAAACCATTTTGTTCGCAGTGATCAATGATTAACTGTCGGCATTCCCTTCCTTGTTTGCCCGCCGCTTCTGCCGGTTCGGTGAGAATGCCATTCTGCATGTCTGAATAACAATATTCAAAGCGCTCTACGCGTTCTCGTTCAGTCTGGTCTTGCGGCACAAGGCACACTTTCAGAGGGATACCGTATTTTTTTGCAAAAACAAAATCTCGTTGGTCGTGCGCCGAACACTTGACGATCCCTGTACCATAATCTGCCAGTGCAAAACTCGCAATCCAAATCGGAAGCTCCTTTCCATCAAGAGGGTTGATAATCCACCTTTCTGTAAAAATACCTGTAGGTTCCCGTTCTTCGCGAGTAAGTGCGCGTTCGTTTATCATTTGCTGTGCTAGGTTAAGAATATGATCTTTACGTGGAACCCCTTCGAGAAGTGTTGAGAGGAGCGGGTGATCGGGTGCAATGACGACAAATGAATCTGCATAGCATGCTTCGAAATGCGCTGAGAATGTTTCGAGTGCCATATCTGTATCTTTCACCGGCGCAGAAAAGATAAGCCCTTCGCTTTTGCCAATCCAGTTTCGTTGCGATGCCTTGATAGAGTTGGGCCAATCAAGCGTATCGAGGCACGAGAGAAGTTCGTCGGCATAGTCGGTTACCTTAAGAAACCATTGTTCAAGTTCTTTTTGGATAACTTCGCTATGGCATCGATCGCATGAGGCATTGACCACCTGCTCATTTGCAAGGACTGTTTGGCATGATGTGCACCAGTTGACGCGAGCCTTGCGTTTGTATGCGAGCCCCTTTTTGTAGAGTTGGAGAAAAATCCATTGAGTCCATTTGTAATATTCGGGAGAGGAGGTATCCACTTCACGGCTCCAATCGTAGGAAAAACCGAATGATTTAATTTGTTTGCGGAAATTCTCGATATTCTTCGCCGTAGTCGTTGCCGGATGGACACCTTGTTTAATGGCAAAGTTTTCAGCAGGCAGGCCGAATGCATCCCAACCCATCGGATGGAGTACGTTATAGCCGTTCATGCGCAAATAGCGCGAATAAATGTCCGTTGCCGTGTATCCTTCCGGATGTCCGACGTGCAATCCATTGCTCGATGGGTAGGGAAACATGTCGAGGCAGTAGAATTTTTTCTTCTCCGGATCTTCAGACACTTCAAATGCCTTGTTCTTTTCCCAAACCTCCTGCCATTTTTTTTCGATGCTTTGATGGGGGTACATATAAGAGTGATTATCTTTTTATCCTAGCCATCTTTACAAAAAAAGCAAGTCGTTTGCGACGGCATTTTTCTATGATACAGTGGAATGACGAAATCTATGAAACACGAAATTGAAATGGGCATACCATTTGCAGACCTTTCTGTAAAACAAAAAAAGGGGATTATCGACCAAACGAATGATATTCTCTCACGTCTCCTAAAAAGAGAGGAGGTTGATGTTGAAGCAGTGTTGGCATCAGCACTAAGCAGTAGTGCGAGTAGAAGGCCATTGCGCAGGATGAGGCAGGCCATTATGTTCTTTTTTGAAACTGCTTCCCGCAATCTTGCCAGCGACACCTATAATGAAACTGAACGCACAGCCATGGCGCATCATTTTTCTGACATGGGGAGCGCATTGATTCGCCATTTGACCCCCGCTCAAGCACTTGTTGCTTCCTCACAGATCCTTCGAATTAAAGAATTTCAGAGGGTAGTAGGCAATGCAATGACTGATCAGATAGCAAAACGCATAGCCGCGGCGCCCGAAACCATAGGTAATTCCATTGTTGATGTCATTGAACAGCTTTCTGCCTCTGAACAGCTCGATGCGATTCATCAACTCACAACAGTCAGTAGTAGAATCCTTATCAGCAAGATAGCAGCAGCGCTTAACAGCCGCTCTGTTGACGAAATTATTGAGAGTGCTCGACAAAGAAGTGCAGTGGGCGACTGTACTACTGCATACAATACTCTTGTAGATGCTGAAAAAAGTATCAAGGGTATTATTAATAGTATTCGAAACCGTTTGCCGCAACAGCTTGTTCAGTATGCGTGCAATGAGGCAGCCGGGGCGATTGATGAACGCCATAATTTTTTTGTAAGTTCAAAAACCAGCGATGAGATATATAACGAAGCGGTGTCGTACGGGGATCCCACATACGGAAGACAGGTGGAGCGTGCTGAAGAAAGCTGGTTTTTTGATGATATACATTTGAGAGAGCAAATTGCAGTGCCACGCCAACCGCTTCGCCTGCCAAGTGAAAATAGGCAATTACTTCATCGTATCGCATCCGATGCTGTTGCGCTCTACGATCATGCCATGATCCCTGAAGATATTGGGCGGGTAGATTTTTCTCAGATGCCAACTCCTCACGGACCGTCAGTTGCGTTTGCTGAAGCGCTTCTACAAAATCGTGAAGTGCTCGAAATGGCACTCCCTCATTCGCTATCACAAACAATACTTCGTTTTTTCCCTTTATTTATCATAGATCAGTCTCCAGAACAACTTGCGCATGTATTTGGATCAGTATCAACAGCAATGAAGCGGGAAGAATGGACTCACTATTTCTCATTGTGGAAGGATCTTCTCGATGAGAAAGGAGAACGCGGTGGAAATAAGGAGCATGCCACGCTCGGCATTATACTTATTGAAAAAAGACTTAAACCGATAATGGACACTGTAGTAAAAGACCTCTTCAGATCTGCAGAAAAGACTCTACAAGAATCCGCGTATAGTCCGATGCAAGCGAACTTCAAGCAATTTCACACTATACAGTCTGATCCAGAACTTAATCCGTATATTGGCAGTAAAGATGAAAACATTCCATTGCTATTGCAACACCTTCATCGACCAAATTTAAGAAGTGTCATTGAAGCCGATCTGGGAATTTCTTTTGCCGAAGTGCCGATTACATCACAAATTCACTTATTGCGATTTTTGGCAACAGCAGATACGGCGATGTTTAAGCGGCTTTCCCGATGTTTAAAATCGTCAGGAGAATTACGAACAGATGTTTTACGATCATTTATGACGGCAGCTGAAAGTCCTGCAACAGCACAGACTATTTTAGATGTTTTTGAAAAGTATCATAATAATCCCGAGCAACTCACGAAGATATTTAAGCTTCTTCGTACCATTACCGATGCTGCATCTTTCGCGTCAAATTATCTGCGATCACAGTATAAAGAAAGAGACGATCAGGAAATTGTTCGAAAAACAATACAGAGACTCTTGCAAAAAACAAAAAATGTTCTTGAGTCAAGCCTAGAAGGAAGAGATGTCGAAAATAGTGAATCACTCAACAATACTTCAACCGAGATACTATTGTTGACCTTGACATTTAGAACATTGAGAGAGTCGGGGCTGAAGGTGCCCTTGTCCGAAATAGAGGGGATAGATATGACTATTCTTCGCGGTGAAGAACTGAAGCGCTTCGCAGCTGCCGATGATAACTGGAAGAGAATGGAAGAGATTTATCGATCACGGTATGCAAATACCAAATATCCGGAAGAATTTAAAACTGCATTGGTGGAGGGATTGCGGCTTGCGACTGAGAAAGGAGAGACAGCACTCTATGTCGTGAAGCATGAAGGGGAAATTATTGCCTATTGCAGATTTGATACGCGAGATGACGGAAGTTTGTATTTTGGTTCATTTGTAATTGATGAGCGCTATGACAATCATAAATTGGGAATTGCGCTTTTGGAGGAATCGCTTCTAAAGCTTGGTGTTACTCATAGGATTGAAGCAGATTGCGATCCGGATTCTCCGGCTGCAAAAATATATGAGAAGCTAGGATTTGTGGTGACCGAGCACTACGATTACAAAGGCGTGCCCTCAACGCATATCATACGAGTTGCGGACTCAATGAGGCATCAAACACAGTCGGCTGCGTAGTGTTCCAGATGTGGTCAAAGAGCATGCGATGCATGCGATTGATGATTGGATCCTCGATGATGACGCCGATCATGTTTTGTTCCGCCAGGGTAATATACGATACCTTGGTATCATAGATCTGCATAATGGACTCAAAAAGAATTCCGGCATTGGGTGCAATGAGTTTTGTTTCTGTAATTTCGCGTAAATAACTCTTGAGATAATTGCGTGCAAAGGGGGTGTCAAGCACGAGTCCACGCTTTCTGAGATGGAGTCGCGCGCGTTTTTTTGCATACTTTTCATTGAGATCGCCTATGTGTTTTACAATAGAATCAATATCCGTGATCGAAGTGATTTCTGTTTTTGCAGTTAGAGAATCCTCGAGTACTTTCCAGATGCCTTCCCGTCCTTCAAAGAAGCGTACACCGGGCCGCTGAAGCGAGAGGTTATAGAGCGATTGAAGTTCGGGAATCAGGGAGGAAATTGTTTTTCGGTTCTGCTCGAGGCGTTCTTCTTGGGATCGGACGAAATCCTCGAGTTTTGAAGGGTCAGTGAGCGTATAGGTCAGTAATCCATCTTTTACTTCCTCTATCGCCAAACCCTTATCTCGGAGGGAATGGAGAATATTATAGAGATCACCGCGTTTATAAGGAACATGGTGGAGGAGTTTGCCGACCGTCAGGGGACCGGTTTGAAGCATTTTAAGGTATAAAAACGCTTCTTTAGGGGTAAGTCCTGCCTGGATGAGTGATTGTGGGTCCATAGAGGATGGATAATATTATTCTCTATTCTAGCATAGAATTATTATAATGTCAAAATAAAATGACAAATAGTATATATAAAATACTCGCATTTAATACTACTATCAAAAAGAATTATAAAATATATATAAAAGTGTATCACGTAGCATTGACATAATACAAAGTTTATGGTACTATTATGGTCATAGCGTATACGTTTTGAATGTCTCGCTTTCATAGAAAAAAATAGTTCTATGAGAGCAGACTCAAAAACTCAACCCTTCTACTGGTTCGGTATCTATCGAACCGGTCGGATGCGGCCATTATCTAAAGGAGAGAGTGGATGCATCTGACTCTGGAAGGGGGCAGTTGAGCAGTGCTTTGCCATAAGACCGTTCGAGCGAGCGATTTTATGGGAAGGCATAGGATTTTGAACTACAGAGCGCTCTGCAGTTGGGTCCTGACTTTTCCGAGGAGTTCATCACAATGGTTTTTCAGATCATCAGCACTCTCATTCAGTCGGTCGAAGGGTCGGTCGGACTCGCCAACATGGCCGCTCTGGCGTACCATGTGGGCACCGGGAATGACCCTGCGACCTACCAGGAGTTCGGTGTCGACAAGCCGATCGATGTGGCCATGAATCTCGCCGGCAGCTACGCCGTGCAGACCGCGGCCAGCCTCATCGCCAATCAGCGGAACGGCGAAGTCACGGAATATGGTTACGAAAAGGCGATCCACGATCTCGCGTCGGACAATCTCACGGATTCCGAAAAGAGGATCGCCAGGCAGTGCGCCAATCTCGCGTGGAAGGTCGGGCAGCCGTTCCGGTCGTTGGACCGCGTCACGCGTGCCCCCATGGTCGACTTCAACCTCCTTCCCGAGGAGGAGAAGATCAAGGATGACGACCAGATCAGGGCAGCAGCTCAGGAGTTCGTCCGCCACATCGGGCGGCCGGCAATGATCGACAACTAGCAACAACGGGTTGAGAAGATGGGATCACATAATGCGCGTACCAGGGAAGGGTTCCCTACTACAATCGCATGATCCCGCTTCTCTCGAGCAAATCATATGTATGGTTTTCTCAAGAGAAGAACAGTGATATACTCTAACTATTCAAAAAAGAAAAATATGAATCAGGAACCAAGATTAGAATCGTTACGTGCCACGCTTGCCGATGAAAAGTTTGAGAAAGCAGGAACATTCAAAGCACTCGCACGCTTGAATAATCTTATCGAAGGAAAACAGAAGCCATCGCCAAGCAGCGAGGCGCTTGATATTGCACTCGAGCAGCAGGAACGGATACAGCAAGCGCTCATCCTCGCGGTAGAGGCGCATGCAAAGCAGAAAGATCGGCCAGATGCCCCTATGTTAATCATGTTGTGAGAGCGGCAACGCGTGTTATTGAGGAATATGGCATTACCGACCCCGATCTGATTATCGCGGGACTTCTTCATGATTCTGTGGAGGACCAAGCAGGTTTGTTGGCACAAAAACAACAGACCCAGGGAGGTGAAGTGTCTGGTGATACGCGCCGCGATGCGCTTTCGTACCTCAAGGCGATCTATGGATCCCGTGTTGCTCATATCGTTGCCGCATTATCAAATCCCGAGTTGCCAAAAGATACGGCGCAGGCAGAAAAAAACCGCCACTATAAAGAGCACGTAGCGCATGCTATTCAAGAAGAAGATGTGCTTTACATCAAATTGGCAGATTTTTCCGATAATGGTTTTAATCTTGCGTCGGTATTAGACACTCCCCGCCGCCTGAAGCTAGGAGATAAATACGAACCCGTACTTGATGTATTTTTCAGCGGTTAAATGATTCGTCGCTTACAATCAGCGAAAAGCTTACATCAGATCTTCTGAAAAAACTCGAAGAAGCCCGCCGTGGGATTCAAGAATTTCGAACAGCAAACTCGTAAGTGATTACTTCATCACCGCTTTGAGATACTCTCCAGTCCAGCTTTTGACTACTTTTGCAATATCTGCAAGCAGCCATTACTATGAATCATTATGAGAATGGCTTTCTGTCAGAAAATCTTCAATGCTCTTGATTAGTGTTTCTATGAGCAACTCGCCACTCTCACTATTTTCTAGATTGTGATTTGCATTTTCAACAACAATGAGTCGAAGATTCTGATTAATCTGAGTCGCTTGGAATAAAAAGGAATTATCCGTAATATCGTCAAACTCACCACTCATAACGAGTGTTGGAATCGAAATTGACGCAAGGATGCTCTTCCATTCGCTTTTATAATCAGGGAGTGTCGGATTCTGTGTTTTAAACAGCGAAATTCGTTGGGGCCAGCCGAGCTTTATCGAACAGCCAAGAATAATAATTTTATTAATAGGCAATTTTTTGCAATTAAACAATGCCAATGATCCTCCTAACGACTTTGCAATTAAGATAATATCTGTGTACGGGGCAATAGTGGCAATATGCTTTAATACGGTGATAAGTTTTATTTGAGAATTATCGAATAGGTCCTGTGTGTCATATTGGTACGACATGGACACACCATAAACATTACCTTTTCCTTGCTTAACAAAATATTCAACTATTTTACTGATAGTTGCAACGTTCAATCCGCCTGAATAGCCGGGTACAAAAACGTATGTTTTATCATGCGTTTTTGAAAATGAATATTCGATAATGTGTTTAAGCATAGAATCTTTATAGCATACTCTTAATAAAAAAAAAGGCCGCATGTTTTGCGACCAGTGTTATACATTTTCTAAGCTCTAGAGTAGACGCTTAGCTGTGCAAAGGATCCCGTCTGCATCGAGCTTGGTCCATGCACGTATTTCTTCGAAGGTACCAGTTGTGCCGATCGTGAAGCCGACGCCCTCGAGAACTGAAGGGCGAGCATGTCCTTGAAGGAGCGCATCAGCGACAGCTTGCCGCAGTATGCGTGGATGCCCGTTATATACGGTTAACAACGGTCGTCCGTTTGTAATCAAACTGCCAAATGCCTCATTAAGCGCATTTGGATTGATTACATTGATTACACGAACTTGGATCCCATCCTTTCGCAGGTGGTCAGAAACTTGTAAGCAACTGTCAATTGTAAAACCAGCGCTGACTATCACTAAATCAGGATCACCATCAGTGTCGCGAACTGTGTAGTAGGTCAGAGTTCGTTTAACCTTATCATCTGGCTTACCTTCGATTCGTGAACTATGTATGCGGATATAAACTACTCGTCTACTTTCACCCAATGCCCAGTTAAGGCACGCAAAGGTATCAATAGCGTCCCAAGGTTCGAGGAATGTAAGCCCCTCCATAGCAAGAAGCGCAGCCGAATGCCCAACTGTTTGATGTGTCTTGCCATTGCGGGCATTGGTAATTCCTGCCACATCCCCGATGATGATCATATTGCCATTGCCCTGAAGAGCTGCATTTAGCTGATCGAGCCCACGATAGGTGAATGCGTCGAAACTATTGATCAGTATTCGTGCTTCAGGATAGCTTACCGAAAGCCCATGCGCCATTGCCACCATGTGCTGCTCGCGAATCCCTACATTATAGAAGTGGAAAATACGATCAAGGCCGATCCTTTGAACAACCTCGGCCGTTGTTACATCAGCTGTGAGAAAGTAGAGTTTAGATCGGTCAAATATACCCCTATTGACTAATTGTCCAAATTCATGGAAATAGTCGAGCTGACAGTTATCTGGGTGGTTTGGTGTTGAATTTTTCGGCGCAATCGTCAGGGGAATAGAACACCACTCATGCCCAGTTTGTTTGTCATCCTGACCTTTTATTAATTCAATTTTTTTCAACGCAGCAGCGACTAAGTCAGGATCTAATAAAGCATTAAGAGTTGCAATTCCGCGTTCAACAACCTCATTTTTCACTCTACCCATAGTGTGGTAACCGCTGAAATGTTCTGCTGCGCCTTCGAGTCCAATACCCTTTATGGTTTTCGCAATAATAACTGTTGGACGCCCTGTTACATTTGATGTAGTGAGAGCTTTTTCGTACGCTTCACGCAGGAACGTAATATCATGTCCGTCTTTAAGATTCACGACATTCCATCCGTACCCCTCCCATAGAGTGGCAAGGGATGCGCTATCCGTATCTTTAATCGGGTTGGAGAGCTGTTTGCCATTGCAATCGATAATACCGACTATATTGTCAAGTTTCAGATGGGCTGCGTGCCGAGCAGCTTCGCTTACTATGCCTTCTTGCTCCTCACCGTCTCCCAAAAAAACAAACACACGAAAATCATCGCCATTATTGCGCGCGCCGAGAGCTGCTCCCACCCCATAGGACATGAGCATGCCGAGCGAACCGCTTGGTGTCAAATCAACGCCAGGCGTTTCGAGATAATCTTCGTGGCCGTGCAGGCGAGATCCGATTCTTCGGTAATGACTCAATTCATTTTCGTCAAGCCAGCCTAGTAATGAAAAAATCTTATATCGAAGGGGGCCAAGATGACCTCGCACTAATACTCGGTCTCGCTGCGGGTCATTCGGATCTCTCGGATTAAAACGTAGTATGTCGCCGAAATAAAGAACAGTGAATAATTCTACTGCGGCAGATGAACCACCAATATGGCCGTCGTCAGCAGTAAGGCAGATCTCGAAACAACTCTTGCGAGTGAGCATTGAGAGTATTTTAAGTTCTTCATTGCTGAACCCGGGGATTGAACATAGACTATTTTTCATGCCTCATATCTCCAGAATTGACGAAAACTCAAGTCGGCTAGCGATCCGTATTTAAGACCTTTTGGGTTTCGTCTGGCATAGAGCGGGATCATTAAACGCCGCTGCCCATCCATCGCCACGGAGCTATACCCTTGTTGCCACGCAAAATGCTGAAATCGATCATGGTCACGATCAAATCCGATTGCGAAAGCGCCATGGTACATGCCACAATAACGACCCCATAAGTAATAGAAAGTCGTTTCATAGACGGCCTTTGCACTGATGGTCATGCTGTGCTGTTGCATAAACCACTCAATCATCTGCGTGACTCGTGATGCCATTTCAAGATTGCTATGATGTATAGCCATTTCTCGATTTATCCTCAAGATCTCAGCCTTTTTGCTTAAAAAGTGCTGTTGAAAATCTCCTGAGAAAAATGGCATCATTCGCGCAATATCAGGCAGTGCCATATGTATGGCAATCTGAATAATCGGATCACTTTCATTACTGCAGTCCGTAAAGTTGGCACAATCCGTAAAATCGCGATACCGCCAATTTGCACCATACCGTTCGCGCAAGAAACGCTCAATCCGTTTTGTCAATGTGTCAAGTGAAACAAGATGCGGACTCACACGCTTACCAGGTAGACTTTTTAAGGTTGATTGAACGAGTTCATACTGATAGGTGAGTCGTTGCAACATTTCATGCGCGCGAGCGCTTAAGAAATACTCGACACTAACTTCAGGGAAAATCGAGGAGGTCGCAGCAAAACTCGCCTTCTGTTGGAGAAAGATCACGCTGCCATGGATGGAATCTGACGCATTATGAGCAAGAGCCAACACTAAAGATGCTGCTCGTCGGATTTTCTCCGGCGGGATACATGATTGGAGTAGATTGAGCGGCTCTCCTTGTTTCGGCTGAGGGTCGCGATGCGCACATAGGAAGCTTGTGAAGAGCACTCGATCGCTCGCATAGAGTGATAGCGTGAACTCGACAAGCGCATCAATTGCGCTCGAATCATGGTTAAAACCAGTCTGCACATGTCCTTTGAACCCAATAAAGAGATAGCTAACGAAACAGATCACAAAGCGATGATCAACATGCCTTCTCTTGAACTCATTTGGTAGTCGCCGAATGAATTCTCGAATAATCTTAATCTCTTCTTTTGATGGTGTGTGACCTGATAGAATTTGGCATGTTGTTGAGAAGTATTGAACCCACAATTTCCAACCGTCCTGACCAACTCCAAGGGGATGAAAATCAATCCCCGCATATTCTACTTGCGAGAGAATGAGAGGGGGCCAGAAGGGTCGTACGCGAATGTGATGGTTATAGAGTTCGGTAAGAGCTAGTATTTGGCCATTCAAATGAGCTAATTCCTGCGATATTGAGACATCATAAAAACAGATTTGTAGGTTTTTTTGCATTTTTTCAATGTACTATTTTTAGAGTATATCAATGCACAAAAATGTCAACACTATTGCACCCCCTTTCTTTTTGTAGTTATATGTGATTGACTCAGAGCATCTATTTGCTAAGATTGAGACTGTAGAGAAATACCATGAAGCTATTTCTCTACAAGCTTAAGATTATCTTTGAAATGTCAAGCACTTTGTTTGTCATCCTGATCGATGTGGAATTGAGGAACCTATACTATAATTTGTAGAAATTATGATTAGAGCAAAAAAAAGAGAACAGTTGATAGTCGACTTACTTAAAAGCATCGGCGAAGATCCTGACAGAGAGGACTTAAAAAATACTCCCAAGAGAGTTGCTAAAATGTGGGAAGAATTTTTCAAGGGATATGATCCCACACATAAGCCTGTTATAACAACATTTAAAAATAAGAATGAACAAAATAACGATCAGTTAATTATCGATACTGGTCATTTTTTTTCTCATTGTGAACATCATTTAGTTCCATTTTTCGGCAAATATTACTTTGCATATATACCAAATAAAAAAATAATCGGATTGTCAAAAATCGCAAGAGTTGTCGATTATTATGCCGCTCGTCTTCAAATACAAGAGAGACTCGTACGAGAAGTCGCTGATGAAATAAATAGTGCAGTAAAGCCGAAGGGACTTGCTTTTGTGTTAAGAGCGAGACATCTTTGTAAGGAAATGAGGGGAGTATTGAAATATGGCGGTGAGATGACAGTCAGTGATATGAGAGGAGTTTTTAAAACTAAGAAATCAATGAAAATGGAATTGGTAAGTTATATTAATACTCATGGATAATATAATATTTGATATATTAATGAACGAGGTAAGATCTCTGAATCTAGAGACAGGATCTTATGCTTTGTTTGGAAGTGCGCCGATTGGAGTAAGATCAATGAAGAGAGTCTGTAGTGATATTGATATTATTGTCACGAAGCAAGTATGGGATGAATATAGACTCATGGATGAATGGGCTCTTTGTGTGTTCAAAAAGAAAGACGGTGAGATTGAGTGTCTAAAAAAGAAGCACGTAGAACTATATTATACTTGGGGTCCTGGTGCATGGGATATAGAGTGGTTAATTAATTCAGCAGATACAATAAACGGATTACCGTTCGTAAAACTTAAACATGTACTAGAGTGGAAACAGAGACGAAAAGAATCGAAGGACATCAGAGACATATATTTTATCAGCAACTATCTAGCAATAAAGTAAGAAATAGCTCCAAGAAAGATTGGGCGAATAAAAAATTATATGTGCGGGATTGAGGTTTGAACGCCTCAGGGATGGATTTCCTCGACTGGGAGTGCTACTGACAAAGACGTGCCATTGCATGATGAGGTGTCTGTTGGCTATTTACTTCATCACAGCTTTGAGGTATTTGCCTGTCCAGCTCTTAGGAGTTTTGGCGATATCAGCAGGGACTCCTTGGGCTACCACGTAGCCGCCTCCATCTCCGCCTTCCGGGCCAAGATCAATAACCCAATCGGCGTTTTTGATAATATCCAAATTGTGCTCGATGATGAGAACGGTATTTCCTTTGTCGACAAGCTGGTTGATGATATTGAGAAGCAACTTGATATCTTCAAAATGCAAACCCGTTGTCGGCTCATCAAGAATATAGAGCGTCTTGCCGGTTGCGCGGCGTGAAAGCTCTGTTGCAAGTTTGATGCGCTGCGCCTCGCCGCCGGAAAGAGTGTTTGCCGGTTGGCCCAACTTGATATATCCCAACCCCACATCTGAAAGTGTTTTGAGTTTGTCGCGGATCACTTGATGTTTGGTGAAAAATTGCAGCGCTTCATCAACAGTCATATCTAAAACGTCAGAAATCGTCATGCCTTCATAGTGGACTTCGAGTGCTTCGCGATTGTACCGCTTGCCTCCGCAATCCCGGCATTCAACATACACATCAGAAAGAAAACGCATGTCAATGCGCACCATGCCTTCGCCCTGGCAGGTTTCGCAGCGCCCGCCTTTTACATTGAAGCTAAAATGCCCCGGCTTGAATCCCTTGATACGTGATTCCGGCAGCTCGGTAAAGAGTTCGCGAATCGGCGTGAAGATATTGGTATACGTTGCAGGGTTCGAACGGGGAGTGCGGCCGATCGGCGATTGATCGATGATGACGACTTTGTCGATATTGTCGATGCCGGTGATTTCTTTATGCTTTCCAGGTTCGTCTTTTGCGCGGTAGAATTTTTTTGCTAACGCCTTGCTGAGTATTTCAACAATAAGCGTGCTTTTTCCGGATCCGGACAGTCCGGTGACAACAACGAGTTTTCCAAGAGGAATACTTACATCGATGTTTTTGAGGTTGAACTCTGATGCACCCTTGATGTCGATTGATTGGCCGGCACCTTTGCGGTTCTTTTTTTGAATATAGATTTCAAGTTCGCCGGTGAGGTACTTCCCGGTGAGTGAGTGTTTATTTTTCTTCACTTCATCCGGAGTGCCCATGGCTACGATTTGTCCGCCGTTCTTGCCTGCACGCGGGCCGATATCCACAATAAGGTCTGCCGCAAGCATGATATTGGTGTCGTGTTCGACAACAATGACGGTATTGCCCGCATCTCGCAGGCTTTTGAGTGTTTCAATGAGCTGTTCGGTATCTTTTTGGTGGAGGCCGATGGACGGCTCGTCGAGGACATAGACCACTCCAACTAATGACGAGCTGATATG
>JBBTRI010000015.1:26661-28092 GCA_038065255.1 Patescibacteria group bacterium | reverse complement strand
TGGCATGCGCCACGCGGGTTGTTGAATGAAAAATGCTGCGGCTGGAGTTCTTCAAGAGTGATGCCGCAGTCGCTACAGAGTAGGTTTTCCGTGAAATAGTGCTCTTCTTTTTTCTCCGGCACGGTTAAAATAACAGTTCCATCGCCGTATTCGAGCGCGGTTTTTATGGCACTGACGAGGCGATTGTGATCTAGGTGGCCACTTTCTGATTTGTAAAGGCGTTCGACAATGACTTCAAGCGTATGTTTTTTGTTTTCATCAACATGGGCTTGGAGCAATTCGCGCAACGAGTAAATGCGTCCATCCAATCGTACGGCGTGGTATCCTATTTTTTCCAGTTCATCCACGATATTATCAATGTCTACTTTTTCGTCATGGGCAATGGGAGCGAGGATGATGCTTTCAGATTTGCACGCTTTGATACGCACTGAAATGTCGTTGATGATATCTTGTCGTGTGCGTGAAATAATCTTTTTGCTGCATTTTGGACAATGGGGAATGCCGATGCGGGCAAAGAGCAAGCGAATATAGTCGTAAATTTCCGTTGCGGTTCCGACTGTTGAACGTGGAGAAGCGGAGCTTGTGCGCTGGTCGATGGCGATCGTAGGCGGCAAGCCATCGATCAAGTCGACATCGGGCTTGTCGAGATTCTCCATAAACTGCTTGGTGAAACTCGAAAGGCTTTCCATGAACCGTCGCTGCCCTTCCGCGTAAATAGTATCAAATGCTAACGATGATTTTCCTGATCCGGAGAGTCCCGTAAAGACGACAAGCTTTTTGTGGGGGACGTCGATTGAAACGTTTTTCAGATTATGGACGCGGGCTCCGCGAATAACGATGGAGTTCAACATAGGCGATGTGAAATATTTTGACAAAACCTTGTTTAGAAGTCATCACCAAGTGTAGCCGAAGATGAAACAAAAAGCAAGTCCTTGCCTTGGGGAAAATAAAAAGCTCCGCACTTTTGAAGTTTATCGGGAGAATATACTGTTTTCTACAGCTGAGGGGTATTGACAAAAAAGCGATTTTGTGCTATAATCACAACCATTATTTACCAATAGAGAGGTCGCGTATGTCCGAGGTTTTTCGCTTTAAATCAAAAGAAGAATTGCAGCAACAGCGCGTCGAGGTATCGAGGGCGTTTGGCGAGGAAATTATGCCGCACAGCGCAGACGATCTATTTGAGCATTCTGAAAAGACGCTTCGTGAGCGCTACCCTGCGCGATTTGAAGCTTATGCAAAAATGTTTGTATCGTTGAAGTCGAAACACTTCAAACTGTCTTTCATCGACACAATCAAGCTTCGATCCCGCATTTCGATACTGAATGCACTTGAAACATACATCGAACGTCATACAGAAACAAAAACAAAAGACAAAACACTCTATGATTACCAATTCAATGTATTTGAGGATCTCCGAGCCTTTCTTGA
>JBBTRI010000015.1:24075-26561 GCA_038065255.1 Patescibacteria group bacterium | reverse complement strand
CAGGACTTGGCACCAAAAATCAACAAAGAAGTACTCAATTACGCAGCCGTGAAATTGTATAAAGAATATTTTAGCCAGCCGGCACTAGCATACTGCATAGGGATTGATCATGCCAGAGATTTTGCGAACCTCTGTAATAAAGAAGGAATTTCTGCAGCATGGGTATGTGGAGAAACTCCTGATGGTGAATTGCGAGACATCTTGAAGAAGTTTTTGCGCGGAGAGATTCGCGTGTTGGCAAATGCCGACTTGCTTATCGAAGGATTTGATGCTCCACGGGCAGCGGTATGCTTGAATCTGCGCCCAACGCTGTCACTTGTACTTGCCGAACAGCGCGGCGGGCGTGTGCTGCGGCCTTTTAAAAATAAGTTTTCCACTATTGTAGATTTTGTGTATCGCGATGAGAGTCGGCGCGCTCGACAGGTAACGTTTGCAGCTGTTGCACAGAGAGCTTTCAGTATACCCTCGCATGCGCATACCACTTCTGGTGCATCAGTTCCGTATCAGAAAAAAGCGATGCCGGAAATCGAGGGCTTGAAGGTTGTTGTTGATACAGATGAAGTAATGCATATGACCAAGACGCTTATTGAAGCTACCAATGAGACTGCGCCAGATGATTGGAAAATGACAAGAGAATGGGCAGAGGAGCTTGGCATTCCCGCGTTTCGACTTCACGACGCATTGAAGCGCTATCTTGATATGCACCCGGGCTTTCGCGGAAAGGCTGTCGTGGGAGGGCAGGCGGCTACGTACCTGTCAAAGAATGGGCGTATCGGCATACATAGCTCACCCACGCTGATTGAACAAGTCTGCAGAGAGCTTGGCAAACCGCGTGAGAAAAAGAGCAAACCGAAAGCCGAAGAAGAAGAACTAGTGCTCCGTTTTAGAACTGAAGGATCGAATAATACGTCTATTCAAAAGGAATTTCTAGCGGCATTTGGATGGATCATCGACCAGATGATCGAACGGCATTTCCGGTTTGTACCTAAGAGCGGGCATGATGATTTACGCCAAGTTGGCTTGATGTCACTTATCACCTTTGCAAAAAAATTCGACCTCAATCAAAAACAAAAATTTTCAACCATCGTACAGCTTCAAATTTGGCGAGATATGCAGAAGGCGTATGAGCGGAGTGTGCCTATTCTTTCTTTGCCACGCCAGGAACAAGAAGCTATCTCTCGAATTGATACTCTCCTCAAAAAAACAGAAGGCCAGGAGTTGGAGGATGAAAAGCTTTGTGAAGCGCTTGGCATGGAACCGGAAGAATTTCGACAACATATGGTTTTGCGAGATATGTTGAAAGGTGAATCTCTTGAACAGATGAGTGATGACCGTGAAGAGAGAGGAAGCGATCAGGCAATCTGTTATGAAGAAATTTCAACACCTCTATCTGAACTTGAGGAAAAGATCGCGTATGAGCTTGCGGTAGAGGATGTTTTAGAGCATGCGAACTTGACACCGAAGCAACGCGAAGTCTTGACGCTGTATTATGGACTTTCCGGCGAGAGAGAGCATACACTGGTAAAGATTGAAGAAAAACTTGGAGCGACCGGCGCTTCCGGTATTCTTGCTATTGCTCTTGCAAAAGTAGAAAGATATGGTGAGCATTTTGAAAAGAGGGTGGAGATGAGTATGTTGCGAAAAGCGCATGAAGAGAATCGCATAAATTCCGAAGAACATACTCGCGCTACCCAGAAACAAAAAAGAAGTACATCAGAAGAAGAGGGTTATTTTTCTCTTCCCAAAGACAGTTCAATCGAGAATAGTATTGGTGAAGAGTTTGCAGAAAGGTTAAAAAGCAGAACGTTTTATTATGCTCATCCCGAATCTTTGCAGTATGGTGAGTATCCCATAACAACGCTTTATGAGCTTATTGCTCTTTTACGCAATAATCACTCTTCCCTGCTTCCTGTTTTTTTTGATAAAGAAATAAGTGTTATTACAAAGCGATTACACATGTGCGGAGTATGGACAAATCAAGATTTCGCCGGATGTATCGATATAAGCTTAAGAACGCTTATCCCATTTCGAAAAGCGATCGGCGAAAAATAAAAAGCTCCTCTAGTGGGAGCTTGAAGGTGCCGTGGGGCGAATCTAAAGTTCGCAGGCAACCATGGCGGCTTCGGCCATGAGTGTTTCCTCGCGGGTCTTGCAATTATCCAGAATTATTTTTTTGTCATCAGGTGCAAGTAGGAGCGCCAACTTTGGCAGAAAGCGCCGACTCCGCGCTTGAAGCGCTTTAGTGAATTCAGCTTGCAGTAGTTTGCTGCGGAGTTCCGGATCGCTTGTGGCAAGCGTATGCTTTGCATCAATGATTATCCGTTTTCCCGCATACGTGAGAGTCCGTACATAGCTTGCGCGCAATTCATCATCCATCGAGTCTTTCAAATCATTTTTTGCCGTCTTGATAGTCAGTGTGACAAAGACCCCGGCATTGTTATTGAGGTAGAAGAGGTGGCCCTTTGTTTGGGACAGACGCCACATCA
>JBBTRI010000015.1:20569-23975 GCA_038065255.1 Patescibacteria group bacterium | reverse complement strand
TCTTCTTTTTCATCCATGAGATAGGTGTCGACAAATTCTTCATCACCAAGTTCCAATCTGACTTTCATGATTTCTCCCGCGACCATCTCGCGTTGGAAGTCATGGAGTTCGGGCTCATCGTGCGCTTCATCCACAAGCTGTTCAGCATGTCGAAGAATTTCGCGTGCGCTTTCCGGGTTGCTGACTGCCTCAAGGTAGGCTATCTCGGAGAGTGTTGACGCTTTTTCGAGGCGATGCTCAATCTCGTCAGTAAATGTAAGGAGCTTTTTCGTATCCATATCTTGCTGGCGCCAGAGTCCTATCGCATAACTCAAGAGTACGTCATGATCCGGCTGCGGCAGTCCTTTTAAGAACTCAACATAATAGTCGTGTTTGTTTGCTGCAGCATAGAGCGATGCAAGCGGAGCAAGAGGATGGGTATGTGGTGCCGGATCGCTACTCCACTCTTCAGGAATGATAACTTCTTTGATGGCGTCATGGACGAGCTTGAAGAAGTGTGCACCATCGGCATGGCGGATAGTCAGAGCAACTTCGGCTAATTCGCATAAGAGCATGAACCGATCTTCGGCATTATCGAGATAGGCGATGCTATCAAGCGCATCCTTCCACTGCAGTGGTCCCTGTTCGATCTTATGTCTAATGATATTTATACTGGCGTACGGCGCGAGCGGCTCGGCTTTGTGCGCCTCCCAATCAGCTTCGAATAGTTGACCACGGGAAAGCTTTGTTTGGATAATCGAATGTTTCACTTCACCAATGAGGGAATCATCAACCTCATCATCTGCATTATTCAAAGCTGCTCTTTTCTGTTCACTTATTTCAAGCCCACGGAGTTCATCAATGAAGTCCACTTCAGCTAATGCTTTCGAAACGATCCCAAGCGCGGTGATGCGTGTAAGGAACCATTGTATTTTCTTTGAGGTTTCTACTGCTCCTATGAGAATGTGTATTCCTCTCACATAATTCTTAATCATAATCGCTGTCTTTTCTGACGAATCCTGTGTTTTCAAGGTTCTTTCTCCACGCACCTAGGCTATCATACATGTATTGAAATGTCAATGATTTCAGTGAAAAATAAAAAGCTCCGTTTAGGGGAGCTTGGTGGAAAGCGTCTTGGGTCCGCCGGCCGTTTCAATGAGGGCCGTGACAAACATATGGAGATTTGCAGCGCGTGCAACATCAACTGTTTCTCGTGTGATCCGCGATGAGTTGAAAGAAGCAAGCGATGATTGATGCTGTTCAATATATGTGCGGAACGCATCGACAGTCAGTGTGCCGTGGGCAGTAGTAAGCGCTCTATGGACTAATTGAAATTCAGGAGAGCTATCGCGATAGGTCAGGAGAGCCTTTTTGAGCAGTTTTTGAGCAGCAGGTATTGCGCTTGGGTGTATTGGAGTGATATCTCCGTTCGGATCTAGAATTCCATCCAAAAGGTTTTTTATTGCCATTGCGACTTGCGCGTAATTACTTGTATCGAGTGAGCCCGTTGGTTGCTTAGCCTGCTTAAAGGACATGGCAGCATACTATCACTTCCGCAGCTCTAGGTCAATGGCGTTTTTGAGTTCGGAAAACATTGCTGCGCCTACGATGCGTTCATTATTGATAAAAAATGTTGGTGTGCCGGTGAGTCCGAGGCTTTGCGCATCATAGAGATCGTTGACGATTTGCTGATGACGGAATTTTTGAGAATAACACAATCCGAATTGCGCACTATCGAGGCCAATATCCCTCGCGATTTTTTCTGGAAAATCTGCGCTTGCTTCCGCTTGATGGATAAACGCATATTCACTGTATTCAAGATATTTTCCCTGGTCTTTTGCGCAGAGGGCACCTTCGGCAATGTTGATAGATTGAGGATAGAGTTTGACAATGGGCATTTCGCGAAAAACAAATCGCACCGATGCATCTTTGTACTGACTCATAAGCTGCCGTACGACAGGCATGTCGATTTGGCTATAGGGGCATTGGTAGTCGGAAAATTCTACGAATACAACCTTAGCATCTTTGGGTCCGACGGAAAATGACACCGGGCTGTCGATTGTCAGAATATCCTGCTGAAGATATGTTTGTCCGCGCGCTGCGATGCCTGTGGGCGAATAATTTAAAGCAGACGCGACGGGAGCTGATTGGGGAGGCAGGGGCTTTTGGAGCCCCAACATCATCAAGCCGCCAAAAAAAACAATGACGATAATAACGGCAAAGAAAACAATGAGATTGGTATGTTGTTTGTGGGGGGACATAAAAGCAGTATAGCATAAGAAAGTAGGTTTGACACGAGTGGTAGCGCTTGATAGTATGACTATGTATTAAATACATAGTCATACTATCTATGAAAAACTCCAAGATGCTTACCATTACCTTGCCCCAGAGAACGCTTACGCGCCTCCGATCGGAAGCCCGAAAGAGAAATGAAACGGTTTCAGGTCTCCTCAGGAGGGCATTCGATACCTATACCCAGCACAATCAGGAGATCTATACCTCTCAAGAAATCAAGCAGCTTCTCGAAAGAGACCGCCTCGCCATCTCGCTTACTAAAGATCTTGATCAATTGCTTAAGAAACACACAGCATGAAACTTTTCCTTGATGCTAATATATTCATAGCAGCATGCGGGAGTGAAAAAGGAGGTTCGCGATATCTCTTTAGGATTGCAGAACAAGACTCCAACGTGAGTCTTTTTAGCAATGCCTATGCGCTTGCCGAAGCAGAAGTAAATATCTCCAAAAAGATGCCGGAAAAAATCAACCTCTTTTCTCACTTGAAAAGTCTTTCCATGGTAATACTTGTTCACCCCGCCCCGCCCTATCTACAATTTCTTGCACGATCGTTTGTACCTCTTAAGGATGTACCAATCCTAGCTGGAGCATTGAGTGCTCAAGTGGATAGCCTCTGTACTCTTGATAAGAAGGATTTTCATACGAAACGAGTGAAGGAGCTTTGCGCATCATTTGGCGTTACGATTGCTTTTCCTCGAGATATCCTTATACAATGGCGAGAGACGCAGTGCGGATAGCCACTCCTATGAAAAGCGAATATATTCGACAATTTAACGAGATTCGAAAAGAAGACGTCGCTGTTGTCGGAGGCAAGGGCGCATCGCTTGGCGAAATGACCGCGGCGGGTATTCCCGTGCCGCCCGGCTTTGTCGTGTGCACAAGCGCCTTTGAGAGTTTCATACATGAAGCTCAGTTGAAAGCCGAGATTGAATCAATTCTCAAAACAGTCGATCACGCAGTGATGCATACCATCGAGGGTGCATCGGAACAGATTCAAGGTATTATTTTGATGGCTCCTTTGCCGCAAGTTCTTGCCGATGCCATCTTATGCGCATTTGATGATCTTGGCGCCGAAGCTGTTGCTGTGCGATCAAGCGCGACAGCAGAAGACAGTGCGAGTGCAGCATGGGC